>JAGCAN010000219.1 GCA_017652685.1 Oscillospiraceae bacterium | reverse complement strand
TACGGATATGCCCGGTCAAAGGAACCTTTGAACAGCACGATCTGCCGTACGCCGGAATAAATCTGATATTGTCCCATGGTAAAGAGATCATTCTCCCTGGCGTAATCAGGGATTACCAGAGCCTCCGATACGATCACTCCGCCGGCGAGTTCCCGAAAAAACTCTTCCGGAAGCTCATCCATCAGTTCTGAAATGATAGTTCTGTACTCTTCAAGGCTGATCATAAAAGATCCTTTCGATTCACATTGTTACGTGGTCCATTTTCACATGGAACTTCATCGTCACATACGCAGAATTGCCCTGCCGGGAGCGGCAGGGCCCAAATTTTATTCCTCGGAATTCCAGGGGAGATCAACAGTGGTAATCCCGTGCTTTGTAGCCGGGATTATTTTATGCAGCACGTCTTCCATGCGAAGCTTCAGCGAGGAAGTGTTTCGGCAGGGGTGACAGCCGAGGTATGCATCGGAAAGCAGGTCAGTGTCGATGAGCAGGCGCACAGCGCCGTCTGTGTCGTTGATCAGCCCGAGTACGCTGACGCTGCCGGGTGTGACACCCAGATGCTTCAGCATCTGCTCCGGTGTGGCAAAGCTGAGCCGGGCACATCCGAGCTGTTTGGAGAGGAATTTTGTGCGAAAGGGCTTGTTGCCGGGCATCAGCAGGAGATAAAGGTCCGTCATCTGCCGGTTTGTCAGAAGCAGATTTTTGCAGATCTCGCAACCAAGGATTTTTTCCACCTCAAGGCAGGCTTCGATGGTATCTGCGTGCTCATGGTCAACGCGTGTATAGGGGATATCAAGTCCTTCCAGCAGATCATAGCACTTCTCTTCTTCAGGAGAGCGCTTCTCATCCGGGCGGGATGAATATACAACAGGATCGATAACCATCGTTCAACGCGCTGCCTTCAGATCTTCTCCGCGGATATACTTACCGAGAGGCTTCCAGAGCAGGAGACCGATTACAAGGCAAAGGATCATGTCAACAACCATATAGCTGCCGTTGTAGATCAGAGAATAGAACCAGGGGGAATGCATGGTCATACCGAAGAAGGTTTCCGGCATATATTCCGCCCAGACTGTTGCACCGACAACATAGTGAACCAGAAAGCGAGCGAGGCTTCCGACTGCCGTGCCGATAAAGAATCCGTACTTCTGTGTATGAAAAAGGCCGGCAATACCCAGAACGGTAAAAGCAACAATATAGTCGCCCAGCATGGACTGCCAGCCCCAGGCATAGGCACCATCCAAAGTCAGCTGCAGGATGCTGTAAACAAAGCTTGCCAGCATGCCGGGGCCGAACCCCCAGCGGGCACAATAAATAAAGATGGGGAGCATGGCAACCGTAATGGATCCGCCCTGTGGCAGTTCAAACAGCTTCAAATAGCCGATAACCTGGGCAACAGCAACGAAAATGGCGCCTTCTGTCAGTGCGCGAAGGGTAATTTTGGATTTCTGCATACTTTTTCCTCCAATCAGAATTTCGGAGAAAAGCGAAAGCATCAGGCCCACAAAGAACCTGATGCAAAACAAACTGTCGCTTTCCTACGCCGGCATTATCCGTACAGGTTCGTCGGGTTCAAGACATCAAATTTGCCTTGTCTCAGCCGGGCCTACCCAGCACCCCGTTGTCGGCAGTTATTATATTGCGATGTTCGGAAAAAGTCAAGGGAGTCTTTCTGCAAAAAAGAGTTTTACGAATTTGTAAACTCCAAAAAAGTTTGTTGACAAGCAGGGGACAAAATGCTATATTAGCACTCGAAAGAAATGAGTGCTAACAGACGATGCCTGCAAGTGCCAGCAGAGGCTGTGAGAGAGTGCAAATGGAAATCAGCGAAAGAAAAAAGAAAATACTGGCGGCAGTCGTTGATGAATATATCGTTACGGCTGAACCGGTAGGAAGCAAAGCGCTGGCAGAGAAAGCCGGGCTGGGCTGTTCTTCCGCCACGATCCGCAATGAACTCGCGGAGCTCGTCAACATGGGTTACCTGGAGCAGCCGCATACTTCTGCCGGGCGTGTGCCCACAGCACTGGGATACAGGATGTATGTCAACGAGCTGATGCAGAAGCAGAAGCTTTCTCTGGAAGAAACGGAGGAATTAAACTCCCGTCTGGAGAAGAGGCTCAGCGAGCTGGACAACACGATCAGTGATGTTTCCCGTCTGGCTTCCCAGCTGACGAACTATCCGGCACTGGCACTTTCCTCTCGAAGCCAGGTAACGATTAAACGGTTTGACATCATCTATGTGGATGCTAACACGTTTATCATCGTAGTCATGCTGGATAACAACACCGTGCGCAACAAGTTGGTGCACCTTCCGGTTTCGGTAGATGAGGGCATGGTCAAAAAGCTCTCCACGATGTTCAATGCATCGTTTACCGGCATTTCGGATTCCCAGATTACACCTGTGCTGATCAATTCCACTGAGCGCGCTGCGGATGACAGCCTCGGGCTGACCTCGGTGATTGCGGCTTTCGCAATGGAAGTTCTTGCCAGTGAAGCAACGCCCTCAACGTATGTCACGGGAGAAAACAGATTGCTGAACCAGCCGGAATACCGGGATCCGGACAAAGCACACCGGCTGATGAGTTATCTTTCCAGTGGGGGATATATCCTTCCACCCGGAGAAGATCTCGGAGACACAAACGAAGTGAGGGTGCTGATCGGGCCGGAAAACATCGCCGAAGAGCTGAAGGACTCCAGTGTGATCGTGGCAAGCTACGATGCCGGAGACGGAACAAAAGGGCTGATCGGCGTTGTCGGGCCTACGAGAATGGATTATTCCGTTATCGCTTCAAAGCTCAGTTTCCTGGCACAAGGGCTTTCCAGAAGGCTTGGAGGAGGAGAAGCTCCCGTCGAAGGGATGCACAACAAGCTAATCATAAAAGGAGATGATTCCGATAAACGATAAGGAAAAAAAGACCCCTGCAGAACAAAAAGCAAAAGAGACACCGGAAGAGAAGAAAAAAGTGAAATCTGAACCTGCTGCGGAAACCAAGAAAGCGGAGGAAGCAGAAGAAGTTCAGAAGGAAGAAGACAGGCAGGGATCGGAGGAAAAGAAAGAGGAAGCCAAAACAGATCCGGTGAACGAAGAGGTGGCTCTCCTGACCGACAAATACCTGAGAATCTGTGCAGAATACGATAATTTCCGGAAGCGTACACAGAAGGAAAAGGAAAATCTTTACGGAGATATCCGTGCAAATGTGATTTCAAGCTTTCTCCCGGTTTATGATAATCTGGTGCGTGCTCTTGCCGCGGAAACACAGGATGAAGCCTATCGCAAGGGTGTTGAAATGATCATGAATCAGTTCAACAGCACATTGGAAAAGCTTGGCGCTTCAGAGATCAAAGCAGTCGGAGAAAAGTTTGACCCCGCACTCCATAATGCGGTGATGCATGTGGAGGATGAAACCAAAGGGGAAAATGAAATTGTTGAAGAATTCCAGAAGGGATTCAAAATAGGCGATAAAGTGATCCGTTTTTCAATGGTCAAGGTGGCCAATTAAATTTGTAAAAAATAAAAAGGAGATAGATATCATGGGTAAAATTATTGGTATAGACTTAGGTACAACAAACAGCTGCGTCGCAGTTCTGGAAGGCGGCGAAGCAACAGTTATCCCGAACGCAGAAGGCGCACGCACCACTCCGTCTGTTGTGGCATTTTCCAAGGACGGTGAGAGAATGGTCGGCCAGGTGGCAAAACGCCAGGCTGTTACCAATCCGGACCGCACCATCTCTTCCATCAAGCGTGAGATGGGTTCCAACTACAAAGTAACGATTGACAACAAGTCCTACACACCGCAGGAGATTTCCGCTATGGTTCTCCAGAAGCTGAAAGCAGATGCAGAAGGCTATCTCGGCCAGACGGTTACGGAAGCAGTCATCACGGTTCCTGCATACTTTACCGACGCTCAGCGTCAGGCAACAAAGGATGCCGGTAAAATTGCAGGCCTCGAAGTAAAGCGTATCATCAATGAGCCGACGGCAGCAGCACTTGCCTACGGCCTTGATAAGGAAAATGATCAGAAGATCATGGTGTACGACCTTGGCGGCGGTACGTTCGATGTATCCGTCCTCGAAATCGGCGACGGCGTCATTGAAGTTCTCGCTACAGCCGGCTACAACCGCCTCGGCGGTGATGACTTCGATAAGTGCATTACCGATTACATGGTGGCGGAGTTCAAGAAGGCAGAAGGCATTGACCTCAGCAACGATAAGGTTGCTATGCAGCGTCTGCGTGAGGCTGCAGAAAAGGCAAAGATCGAGCTGAGCGGTGTTACCTCCAGCAACATCAACCTGCCGTATATTACAGCCGATGCAACCGGCCCGAAGCACCTTGACATGACTCTTACCCGTGCAAAGTTCAATGAGCTTACGCACCACCTCGTCGAAAAGACAGTCGGCCCGGTCAAGCAGGCTCTGAGCGATGCAGGGCTCCAGCCCAGCGAGCTTAGCAAGGTTCTGCTCGTCGGCGGTTCTTCCCGTATCCCTGCTGTGCAGGAAGAGGTCAAGCGCCTCACCGGGAAAGACGGCTTCAAGGGCATCAACCCGGATGAGTGTGTTGCAATCGGCGCAGCCATTCAGGGCGGTGTTCTGTCCGGCGACGTGGAAGGCATCGTGCTGGTTGACGTTACCCCGCTTTCTCTCGGTATTGAAACCCTCGGCGG
>JAGCAN010000218.1 GCA_017652685.1 Oscillospiraceae bacterium | reverse complement strand
TTATAGAGAGTCTTCTCTTCAAGATCGACAGGATAGCCCATCTCACGCAGAGCACAGAAGATCGTCTCTGTGGCGGGCTGTGACGTACCGCCTGAGAACGGGGAAATTGCCGTGTCAATCACATTGGCACCGGCTTCAATACCCTTGAGGTAAGTCATATAAGCCATACCGGTGGTGCAGTGTGTGTGCATAACGAGAGGCAGGTCGGGCTGAGCGTCCTTGATGGCAGAAACAAGATCGTACATGCTCTGCGGCGTGCAGATACCGGCCATGTCTTTAATACAGACAGAAGAAACACCCATTGCAGCCATCTCATTGACCAGCTTAACGTAATTTTCCAGCGTGTGAACCGGGCTTGTGGTATAGGAAATCGCACCGGAAGCCATTGCGCCGGATTTCACCGTTTCTTCTATCGCAACCTTGAGGTTATCAACGTCATTGAGAGCGTCGAAAATACGAATAATGTCAATCCCGTTGCGGACAGATGCCCGGACAAAACGCCTGACAATATCATCCGGATAGTGCTTGTAGCCCAGAATGTTCTGTCCGCGCAGAAGCATCTGCAGCTTTGTGTTGGGCATATGGGCGCGAATCTTGCGCAGACGCTCCCAGGGGTCCTCATTCAGGAAGCGCAGGCATACGTCAAATGTGGCACCGCCCCAGACTTCGCAGGAGTAAAAACCTGCCTTGTCCATCGTTTCAAGGATCGGCTCCATCTTGTCGTAGCTGAGCCTCGTGGCGATCAGACTCTGGCTGGCGTCACGCAGGGCAGTCTCGGTAAAACCGACTTTTTGTTTTTTCATAGAGACCTCCAGATAAAAGATGAAAATAATAATAGAACAAACCAACTCACAGTGAACTATTATAGCATTGCCTGCAAGGTATGGCAATTGTTGATTCATCCGAATTTCGTTAAAAATCAACGAAAAAACAATACTTTGTTTTAGAAAATTTACCCAAAGTGCATAAATATTGCAAAAAACTCCCGCTGATTTGGCAGGAGTTTTTCGTGTCTGATGCAGATTATTCCCAGGTTTTCCACACGTCCGGACAATAACCGACCGTCGCCTGTTTTCCGTTGCGAACCACAGGCGCCAGAATCATTTCGGGAATTTCAAAAAGTTTCTCAACCTTGTCTTCCCGGCGGGCAAGGCGCATAAAAAGTTCATAGTCCTGATCAGAAGGATCAGCCAGCAGGTCAAGCCCGACGGCAGATATTACCGAGTTCAGCTCTCCCCTGCTCATGCCGTATCTGACAAGATCAATATACTGGTACTTGATACGGCGCTCTTTAAACCATCGCTCCGCTTTTTTGGTGTCAAAAGATTTTGACTTGCCGAAAATCTGGATGTTCATATCTCAAACAGGACGGGCATGACCATTGGGGTTCTCTTGGTCTGCTTATACAGGAAAGTCGAAACTGCGGTTTTCACTTTGCCCCGGATCAGGCCAACGTCAAAAATCTCCTGTTCCAGGCAGGCTTCCACCGAGGCAATTGCCGTCTTCTTCAACTCTGCAATCAGTTCTTCCGAATCCTTCACATAGATAAACCCTCTTGTCACGATCTCGGGTTCTCCCGCACAAAGATGAGTGTCTGAATAGACGGGCATAACAAGCACCAGCATTCCGTCAGAGGCAAGGCGGTGCCTGTCGTTAAGGACAACGGTTCCAACCTCGCCGATGCCTCCATCAACCAGGATTTCTCCCGCTGTCACTTTCTCCTCATGGCGAATGCCGTTTTTGGTGATTTCAATCACATCCCCGTTGTCGGCAATCACACAGTTTTTGGCAGGGATTCCCATCATCTGAGCCAGAGCAGCATGCTTGACAAGCATACGGTATTCTCCATGGACAGGAATGAAATACTTCGGGTGGGTCAGTGCAAGCATCAGCTTAAGGTCTTCCTGCGGGGCATGGCCAGATACATGAAGATCCGTATGGCGGTCATAAATCACCTCTGCCCCCCGGCGGTATAGCTCATCAATGACACGGGTAATCATCGTCTCATTGCCCGGAATCGCGGATGCGGAAATCACTATGCGGTCTCCCGCATCGATTTTGATCTGCTTATGCTCGGAAAATGCCATCCGGTACAGAGCCGACATCGATTCCCCCTGGCTTCCGGTTGAAATGATAACTGCCTTTTCTTTCGGCATCGTGTTGATTTCATCCACACTCATCATAACGTTTTCCGGCAGATCCATATAGCCCAGTACAGTCGCCACACGGAGCACATTTTCCATGCTTCGGCCCGTTACTGCTACTTTACGCCCGTATCTGGACGCCACATTAATAATCTGCTGCAGGCGATGGACGTTGGATGCAAATGTCGTAATGATTATTCTCTTATTGCAGCCCATGAAAAGCTTGTTGAAGCTCTCTCCGACTTTCATTTCCGGGTCAGAATGACCGGGTTTTTCCACGTTGGTGGAATCACTCAGCAGGCAGAGAACCCCGTCCTGTCCAAGTTCTCCGAACCGGGCGATATCTATTCTGTTGCCCGCAACGGGCGTAATGTCAAACTTGAAGTCCGCTGTGTGGATCACCATACCAAGCGGTGTGTTGATAGCCAATGCAACCGTATCCGGGATGCTGTGATTCACGTTGATCATTTCAACAGTAAAGCACCCCAGCCGGAAGACACTTCCTGCTTTTTTGGTAAAGATCTGCGTCGTCGTAAGCATATCATTTTCTTCCAGCTTGAGTTCGACAAACGCAGCCGTCAGTGCCGTGGTATAGATCGGGCAATCCACTTCTTTGAGCAGATGTGCCACTGAGCCGATATGGTCCTCATGCCCATGCGTCAGGATGAGCCCGCGGACCTTTTCCGCATTCGATTTCAGATAGCTGATATCCGGATAGACAACATCTACCCCGTACATACTCTCATTTGGAAAACCCATGCCGGCATCGACAATAATGATATCATTGCCGTACTCAAACACCGTCATGTTTTTCCCGATTTCTCCGAGCCCTCCAAGTGGGATAATCTTTAGTTTCGGAACCATTTTACCTCCTGTTCTCCGAATTGTATGTTGTATGTTAAACAATATCTTTCGCGAAATAATATTACATTTCTGTCCTGCCTTCGAGAGCCCGGTTGAGTGTGGCGTCATCGGCAAATTCCAGATTGGAACCGACCGGAATTCCGTATGCCAGGCGGGACACTTTAATATGAAAAGGTTTCAGAAGGCGGGAAAGATACAGTGCTGTGGCCTCTCCCTCCGTATCCGGATTTGTGGCCATGATGACCTCTTCCACATCCCCTTCCGCAACGCGGGTCAGAAGTTCCTTGATTTTAATATCCTCGGGCCCGATATGCAGCATGGGAGAGAGTGCGCCGTGCAGGACATGGTAAGTCCCGTTATACTCGTGGCCGCGTTCAATGCTCAGCACATCCCTCGGCTCGGAGACTACACAGATAACGGAATGATCCCGCCGGTCACTGGCGCAGATCCCACATATTTCGTCTTCTGTAAAATTCTGGCAAACCCTGCAGAAACGGACAGAATGCTTTGCATATGTAATCGCATCGGCAAATGCCTCGGCCTCCTGATTGGAAAGCGACAGCATATGGAATGCAAGCCGCTGTGCGCTTTTCTTTCCAACACCGGGCAGAGAAGCAAATTTATCAATTAAGTTTTCAAGTGATGTCGGGAAAAATGCCATACTGACTCCTTAGTCTTTCAGCGCTGCTACGGCTGCCTTCCTGTCGGGAGCCAAAAAGAAATAGCTTCCGGCAACAAGCGTATCCGCGCCGTGGTTCCTGACCAGTTTTGCCGTTTCCTCATTGATGCCTCCGTCCACCTCAAGGAAGCATTCCGGATGGAGAGAATCGATCATCTCCCTGACACTGGAAATCTTCTCCAGCATATCATAGAGAAAACCCTGACCGCCGAAGCCGGGTTCGACCGTCATAACCAGCACAAGATCTACCAGCGGAATATAGCTGCGGATCGCTTCTGCGCCTGTTCCCGGCTTGATGGAAATCCCCGCTTTCTTTCCGCAGGCCCGGATCGTTCTGATTGCCGCAAGCACATTTTCTTCTTCCGCCGCTTCATAATGCACTGTAACCAGATCGGCGCCCTTTCGGCAGAAAACCTCCGCCAGGTTCTGCGGCTGGACAATCATCAGATGCACGTCGATAAAAAGATCCGTGATCTTCCGCACTGATTCCAGTACGGGTACTCCGATGGAAATATTCGGGACAAAAACACCGTCCATCACGTCGAAATGAACCCAGTCTCCCCCTGCATCCGATATACTGTTGATATCCGCTCCCAGCGCTGTAAAATCGGCCGAGAGAATAGATGGCGCAACTCTGATCATTTTGAATCCCTCAGTAAAACATATCATTCCAATCTAATTTATTATAAACTCTGCCACAGGATTTTGCAACAACAGTATGCTTAATTCTTAAATAATTTTGGTTTTTCTCTTATCTTTTTTCCTGAAGAATCCGGGAACCTGCTACTTGTATTCCCGAGCAGACTATGATATATTATGCTATTAGCGATGAACCAGACTGGATGAGGATCTGAACATGGCAGAAAACAACAACTTATCGTTATTTCCCGGCTGGAAGACCGTTAAAAAAATAGGTACAGGCAGTTTCGGTTCCGTCTATGAAATTGAGCGCGAGCTCTTTGGAAAAACGGAAACGGCAGCACTCAAAGTCATCTCCATCCCGAAAAGCAACAGCGAAATTGAGGAGCTTTACAGCAACGGGTTTGATGAAGCCGGTGTAAAAGAGCATTTCGATTCCGTGCTGGAAGGCGTCGTGCGGGAATATCAGATCATGTCGGAGATGAAGGGTCATACCAACATCGTCTACTGTGATGACATCCATTACGTGCCGAAGAAGGATGGGATCGGCTGGAACATCTTTATCAAGATGGAACTCCTGACGCCTCTCTCCAAAGCGCTGGAAGATGACATCTCGGAGGAAGACACCGTCAGGCTCGGTAAGGATCTCTGCAGTGCGCTGATTCTCTGCAAGAGCCGGAATATTCTCCACCGGGACATCAAGCCGCAGAACGTCTTCGTTTCAAAAGACGGAGATTTCAAGCTTGGTGACTTCGGCATAGCGAAAGTTGCGGAGTATAATACGGTGGGCACGAGGATCGGTACCTTTCACTATATGGCACCGGAGGTTTTCAACTGTGAACCTTACGGGCACTCCGCCGACATCTATTCTCTGGGATTGGTAATGTACTGGATACTGAACGAGAGGCGTGTGCCTTTTGTTCCCCTTCCTCCACAAACTCCTACCGTAAAAGAGATGGAAGATGCGCTGATGCTACGTGTTGGTGGCAAGCCGCTGCCTCCGCCGGCACACGGTAGTCCAGCCC
>JAGCAN010000217.1 GCA_017652685.1 Oscillospiraceae bacterium | reverse complement strand
TCAAGCTGGCCAAAGAAGGCCGTTATCTCGATGCTTTGAAGCTCATCAAGCAGGACAACCCCTTCCCCTCGGTGTGCGGCCATGTGTGTAATCGCCGTTGCGAGGATACCTGCACCCGCGGTTCGCTCGATAAGGCACTTGCCATCGATGAGATCAAGAAGTTTATAGCCGAACAGGATCTCAAGAGTGAAGAGCGCTACATCCCCGATCCGATTCGCCGCCGCCCGATCGACAAACCATACGAGGAAAAGGTTGCTATTATCGGTGCAGGTCCTGCAGGCCTGAGCTGCGCCTATTACCTCGCGCGCATGGGATACACCAATGTCACGGTGTTTGACCGCAACCCTCAACCAGGCGGTATGCTCATCATGGGTATCCCGAGCTATCGCCTCGACCGCAGCGCACTGAAGGGCGAAATTGAAGTACTGGAGAAGATGGGCGTACACTTCCGGATGAACACGGAGGTCGGAAAGGACGTCACGATTGAACAGCTGCGTGCAGAAGGCTACAAAGGTTTCTATGTGGCCATCGGAGCGCAGAAAAGCTCTAAGCTTAACATCCCTGGAGAAGAGTTGACAGGTGTTTACGGCGGGGTGGACTTCCTGCGGGAGGTCAATCTCGGCGGCAGCCCGGAAATCGGTAAAAAGTGTGCAGTGATCGGCGGAGGAAATGTGGCTATGGATGTCTGCCGCACGGCTGTCCGCCTCGGTGCAGAGACAACCGTGATTTACCGCCGCAGTGAAGAGGAAATGCCTGCTGATAAGGAAGAGATTGCTGAGGCAAAAGAAGAGGGCGTGAAGTTCTGCTTCCTCAATGCACCGGTTGAGATTCTGGGACAGGACGGAAAAGTCACAGGGCTTAAGGTTGAGATCATGGAACTCGGCGAGCCGGATGAAAAAGGCAGACGGAAACCTGTCGGTACAGGAAAGTTTGAAGTCATCGAAGCAGACTCCGTGCTGGCTGCCGTCGGCCAGACGATCGACTGGGGTGGCCTCGATGTCGGCAAACTCACCACCGGCAGTAAGGGCAATGCTCTGGCAGACCCTGTCACCTATCAGACTGAACAGAATGACATATTTGTCGGCGGAGACGTGTTTACCGGACCAAAGTTTGCAATTGATGCTATCGCTGCCGGGCGCGAAGGAGCTGAATCGCTCCACCGGTTTGTTCAGGAAGGCCAGAGCCTGACCATTGGTCGTAACCTGCGTGAGTTTTACGAACTCAACAAGGAAGAGCTTGTCTTCGGTGTTGACAGCTTTGACAGACCAGCCCGTCAGCCCATTCTGCATGATGCGAAGAAAGCAAAGACTTTCGAGCATGACAGGCTCACCTTTACAGAGGAACAGGTTAAGACGGAAGCGTCCCGATGCCTCGGATGCGGCGTTAGTGTGGTGGACCGGAACAGATGCATTGGCTGCGGCCTGTGCACAACAAAGTGCATGTTTGATGCCATCCATCTTGAGCGCGATGTGCCGGAAGCTTCCAACATGGTAAGGTGTGAGGACAAGGTAGGCCCCATGCTGAAACACGCTGCGAAACAGAGCATCCGCATCATCCGCAAAAAATAACTGAATCAGTGGAGCCCAATGTGTTCCCCGTCATTGTTCAAAGAAAAAGTTGTCGGAATAAACCGGCAACTTTTTCTTGCATTCGGAACCGGCAGCATGTAGAATATTGTTATCAAAATAACCTGCCAGAATCCCTGAAAGGAGGGAGAGTTCGCCAGTCATGAAGATATCTGCGTTCTATGAGAATATCCGGACCGGCGCGGAATTCTGCGGCGTCACCATGACGGAAGCTGTGACGATGCTCCGAGACAGCGGGCTCACCGGTCTTTATATCAGCCTTGACAGCCTGAAAGCCTTTCTACCGGAGATCAGAGCCGTCCTGGAGAATACTGGTGTCTTCGTTGCAGGCCTGCATGCCTGGATTGATCTTGACACAAATCCCGACGGATACCGCGAACTGATCGATGCTGCCTGTAACAATGGTACGGACAATGTCCTGATTGTTCCGACCTGTTCGGGAAATCATGATAATAATCTGACAGAGATACTTCTTGCCGGCGTAAAAGCAGCAGTGGAATACGGAGAAAGCCGCGGCATCACAGTTTGCATGGAGGATATGGACAGGTTGAATTCTCCCTACAACAGCGTTGCCGGGCTGGATCAATTTCTTTCCAATATACCCGGGCTCTTCTGTTGCTTTGACACCGGGAATTTTATTATGCATCAGGAGGACGAACTGGAGGCTTTCCGCTATTTTCAGAGTAAAATCAGTATGATGCATCTGAAAGACAGGGCAAAAGAACCTGAACACCCGGATGACGTCGGAAGAATCATCGCTGACGGCACTGTGCGGTATCCGTGTCCTGTCGGAAGCGGTTTTATTCAGATCAAACAGATATTGGATATTGCCAACGGGCTTCCTGTGATCGTCGAGCTCTATGACTACAGCCCGGAACATATGCTGGAAGGAATTCGAAAATCCATAAAGTGGTTGAATATCGTATGATAAGAAAGGATTCGAGACAGATGGAAATTTTAGTAGCATACTTTTCCCCTACCGGAACGACAGCAAAGGTTGCCAGAATGATTGCTGATGAAGTAAAAGGGGATCTGTTTGAAATCAAACCGGATAAGCCCTATACAGAGGCTGACCTCAGATGGACAAATCCGCTGGCACGGTGCAACAGGGAGAAGCTGTTGAAGAAGGATGTTGCCAGCGCCCAGAAAATCGTGAATTTTACGGATTACAATGTAGTTTTTCTTGGTTTTCCGATCTGGTATTACCAGGAGCCGAACATCATTGACACATTTGTGAAGGGGTATGACTGGACAGGAAAGGATGTTATACTCTTTGCTACATCCGGTGGGAGCGACATCAAAAAAGTGACTGCAAGTCTGCAGCCGCTGATAAAGGGTGAAATTGTTTCGGCAAAACTCCTGAACAAAACGGATAATCTCTCTGCATGGCTGGATACGCTGGCACTGTAATTTCACAGCGGACAGAGAGGATAACGACACTGATCGCCCTATTCGATAATTCATCCCGTGCAGAAAAGTGCACGGGATGAATCTGTTTATAAGAGGAGGAGATGCAAACCTTCACCCTGTTCAGGCGCGGACAAACACAGTGTTTTCTCCCGTCTGATTATTGACCCAATGGAGTAAACCATTCTCAATATAAAAGCTTCCTGTTCCGCCAAAAGCCTCGTCAGAGATCGTATAATGTGTGTCATC
>JAGCAN010000216.1 GCA_017652685.1 Oscillospiraceae bacterium | reverse complement strand
CTCCGACAGAAAAAACGGATCCCTGGCGTCAAACGTCCCTGGTGCATACTGCACGCTTTCCCATTGCCGGATGTAGTCCTCGTCCGACATCACCAAAGGCGTCACCAGCACCTTCCGCCCCTCATGCAGATTCTGAAAGACGTTCTGCAGCGCGTGCGGATCGTACTCGCCCGGGTGCCTTTCCAAAATACGCAGCTGCTTTTGCGCAACCCGGAGGAGCACCCGCTCATAATCCTGTTGAGCTAGCTGCTTTGCCAAACCCAATTCACGTTTAGAAAGATAATGACATTTAGCTTTAGCACCTTTCTCATCCGGGTAGTAATGGAAGTATTTGACATACTCATTGGTTGACCCTATCTGCAAGGAACCGGGAATTTGTCTTTTTTGATTCTTTTCAATTTGATTAATTAAATGCTGAAGTTCCTTTTTTGCGTCTTTGTAGTTCATATAAAACTCCTTTCTATAGGAAAACAATGATATTTGGAGTAAGGCGAAAAAAGATTCCAAAAACTCCAAAAAATAACTAAGAAAAATGGAGGTAATTCAAGAAAAGATGGATTTGCTCCAAAAAAGAAAAGATATATTTGGAGCAGAATAGTACAGGCGTTTAGAATGCTCCAAAAAAAGAGGGATAATATTGGAGGCTCTTAGAATAAAAAAATAATATACTCCAAATAATGACGGAATGGGTTGGAGCAGAATGAAAAGATGAGTAGTTTGCTCCAAAAGAAGGTTCAGGAAGTTGGAGCAGATCACATTTTAGATAAAGATTTGCTCCAAGTAATAAAAAGGATGAGGAAAGTTAACAGATTAACGCCCCTGCTCACCCCAAAATCTTCAGCTTGGTATTCTGGATGTCGAGTTCTAGGACGCTGCTGGCGAATTGCTGGAACTTCATCGCGCCGTCGCTGACAAAGAAACTGTGGTCCGCAAGCGTGCAAGGCGTGCTGGACTCCAGCCCGCGGTGCGCAAGGAGGCCCTTTAAAGCCTGCGCCGTCTCGTAAGCCGGGTTGACCAGAGTGATGCCGTCGCCGATCTCGCGGGCGATGATCGTCCGCAGCAGCGGATAGTGCGTGCAGCCAAGGATCAGCGCGTCGATGTTGTTCTCCCGGATCATCTTGTCGAGGTAGCGGTGGATCATAGTGATCGTCACCTCGTCATCGATCATGCCTTCCTCCACCAGGCTTACAAACAGCGGGCACGGCTGGCCGAAAATCTCGCAGTCCGGGCGGATCTTCTTAATGAATTCCGTGTAGAGGCCGCTGTTGATGGTGCCCTCGGTGCCGATGACGCCGATGCGGCCGTTCTTAGTAGCCGCGGCAGCAGCGCGTGCGCCAGGCTCCACCACGCCTATAACCGGGACATCCACTTCTTCCTTCAGCTCGTTTAAAGCCAGCGCACTGGCCGTGTTGCAGGCGATGACGATCGCCTTCACATTCTGTGAAAGAAGGAACTTAGAGATTTGCCGCGAATAGCGGATGATGGTCTCCTTGGACTTGTTGCCGTAAGGGACGCGTGCGGTATCACCAAAATATATGATTTTCTCGTTCGGCAGATTCCGGAAGATCTCGCGTGCGACAGTCAGGCCGCCGACACCGGAATCGAAAACGCCGATCGGAAGATTACGTAATTCTGCAGTTGCATTTTTAGTATCCATAAATTGTCTCCTTAGAAAAGAACGCCCGCCGCCAATCGGCCGTCGCCGCCAGCGGCGGCAAAACGCGGCGCATAAAAGCGTACTTCCTCGCAAAATAGTAACATTTTATTTTTATTTCGTAAAGTGCACAGATTGTGCTATAATACCACCGACTATGGCCAAAAGTGAGTGACGGCCGGAAAGAAGGTTATCATGGATAAAAGAAATCTTACCTTATTAACAGACCTGTACGAACTGACAATGATGCAGGGATATTTTAAATACGGCAATACCGAGACCGTTGTCTTCGACGCTTTCTATAGAAAGAATCCGTGCGAAGGAGGTTACGCGATCTGCTGTGGACTGGAGCAGGTGATCGATTACATCAAGAACCTGAACTTCTCCTACGATGACATTCAGTATCTGCGGAGCCTCAACCTGTTTGAAGAGGACTTCATCAACTACTTAAGCTCATGGCATTTCACCGGCGATATCTACGCCGTCCCGGAAGGCACCGTTGTCTTCCCATATGAGCCGCTGGTAAAAGTCGTGGCGCCGATCATGGAAGCACAGCTGCTGGAAGCAGCTATCTTAAACATCGTGAACCATCAGAGCCTGATCGCAACCAAGGCCAGCCGCGTGGTCTACGCAGCAGGCGGCGGCGTTATGGAATTCGGCTTAAGAAGAGCACAGGGACCGGACGCCGGCATCTACGGCGCAAGAGCAGCCTGCATCGCAGGATGCGTGGGAACTTCCAACGTGCTGACCGGTCAGATGTTCGATGTAGCCGTCAAAGGCACACACGCACACAGCTGGGTCATGAGCTTCCCGGATGAGTACACCGCATTCAAGACTTATGCAGAGTTATATCCGGATGCATGCATCCTGCTGGTTGATACCTACGACACACTGCACTCCGGCGTGCCAAACGCAATCAAAGTTTTTGATGAGATGAAAGCCAAAGGCATCAAGTCCAAATTCTACGGCATCCGCCTTGACTCCGGCGACTTGGCATATCTGTCCAAGAAAGCACGGAAGATGCTCGATGACGCAGGCTATCCGGATGCAGTCATTTCCGCATCCTCCGATCTGGATGAAAACCTGATCTTCTCCCTGAAGAGCCAGGGCGCACAGATCACATCCTGGGGTGTCGGCACCAACATGATCACATCCAAAGACTGGCCGTCCTTCGGCGGAGTCTATAAACTGGTGGCAATGCGCGATTCCAAGACCGGCGAGTTCACACCAAAGATCAAAGTGTCCGAGAATATCGAAAAGATCACCAACCCGGGCAACAAGAAGATCTACCGCATCTACAGCAAAGAGACTGGCAAGATCATCGGCGATCTGATCACACTGGACGATGAAGTATTCACCGAGGATCAGGACATCCTGCTGTTCGATCAGCTCTCCACATGGAAGAAGACGCTGGTCAAAGCTGGCACATTCACACTGCGCGAAGTGCTGGTCAAGGTGTTCGATAAAGGTGTCTGCGTTTACGACAGCCCGAGCGTAGCAGAGATCACAAAGACCTGCGAGAAAGAACTGGATACACTTTGGGAGGAGACAAGACGTCTGGTCAACCCGAATAAAGTATATGTCGACCTTTCCGAGAAACTGTTCTCGATCAAGCAGGGTCTGCTGGATAAAGCGCACAGCATCGAATAAAACTTGACAATAAAACATCCCGCTGGTGACGAGAAAGCCCGCGGGCAAGGAGGACATAATGTACGACAAAGTTAACACGAATCTGGATTTTGCATCACGCGAAAAAAAGGTAGAGCAGTTCTGGAAAGACAATCGGATCTTTGAAAAGAGTATGGAACTCAAAGAAGGCTGTCCGCAGTACATGTTCTACGATGGACCGCCAACAGCTAATGGCAAGCCGCACATCGGCCACGTGCTCACCCGTGTCATTAAGGATCTGGTGCCGCGTTTCTGGACGATGAAAGGCTACGAAGTGCCGCGTAAAGCCGGCTGGGATACCCACGGCCTTCCGGTCGAGATCGAAGTAGAGAAGCTCCTGGGCTTAGACGGCAAAGAGCAGATCGAAGAATACGGCCTCGCCCCATTCATCGAGAAATGTAAGGAAAGCGTCTGGAAATACAAAGGCATGTGGGAGGACTTTTCCTCGACCGTCGGTTTCTGGGCAGACATGGAGAACCCGTATGTAACCTATGAAAACGACTACATCGAATCCGTTTGGTGGTCGCTGAAGCAGATCTGGGAAAAAGGACTTTTATATAAAGGATATAAAGTCGTGCCTTACTGCCCGCGCTGCGGAACGCCGCTTTCCAGCCACGAAGTTGCACAGGGCTACAAAGACGTCAAAGAACGCTCCGCGATAGTCAAGTTCAAAGCTTCCGGCGAGAACGCATACTTCCTGGCATGGACCACCACCCCGTGGACACTGCCGTCCAACACCGCACTCTGCGTGAATCCGGACGAGTCTTACGTAAAAGTGCAGAAGGGCGACGAGTTCTACT
>JAGCAN010000215.1 GCA_017652685.1 Oscillospiraceae bacterium | reverse complement strand
GACCTCAGCGAGTTCTATCTCGAGTGCAACTTCTATGGTGACGACCAGATGACCCGTACGACCTATGACGGAGAGACCTTCGAAGTAGTAGAAGACAAGACCGGCTTTATGAAGGGTGATACCCCGACTGTTCTTGAGATGGCCATTGAGCAGGATCTGTGGGTCAGCCTCAGCGCAGCAACGGAAGAAGATCTCCCAGCAGAGCCTGAGTTCGATCCAAATGAAGAATATGATGTCTGGACGGTTGTTGAGTTCTCCATCGAGGCTATCGGCGTAGAGGATATGCCTGTAACCGTTTCTGCTAAGGAAGACTTCAGCGAGTTCTATCTCGAGTGCAACTTCTATGGCGACGATCAGATGACCCGCACCTCTTATGACAAGGATGCGGCAGAAGGCGAGCAGTTTGAAGTTCTCGAAGACAAGACCGGCTTCATGAAGGGCGATACCCCGGCAATTCTTGAGATGGCTCTTGAGCAGGACATCTGGGTTCCCATCGCATAAGACGACAAGAAATAGAGCAATACTCCATTAAGGGGGACAATACCTGTCCCCTTTTGGCTTTTTCATCTATAGTTGGTTCATCTCTATTGATTATTCTATGCGAATCAAATGAGAAGGAGATTATACAATGAGACGTTTTATTTCGATTGTTCTGATTCTGTGTCTTATTCTATGCATTGAAGCTGCCGAAACTGTTTTCGCAGAGGAAAATTCTTTTTCTCTGATTTGTGTGGGAGATAGTTTAACTTTTGGAGTAATCCCTCGTACTCCCGGTAAACGAGATATTACGTACCCGGATACGATGGCAAAACTATTAGGGGATTCATATGAGGTGCTGAATCTCGGGAAACCGGGAGCCTCTCTTACTGAAGCTGGTGTATGTTTTCGAAATCGGCCGGAGTATCAGCAATCCATTGATGCTGCAGCCGATATGTATATTATTATGTTTGGTACTAATGACAGTAATCTTTGGGATCTCTGGGATGAAGCTGCTTTCGAAAATGATCTGAATAACATGGTAGATACCTATAAAGAGGCAAATCCCGATACTATTATTGTCCTTATAGCACCGCCAACTGTCCTTCCTGATGAGAAGACCGGAGAAATAAAAATGGATAAATCGCTTCTTGAAGGTACAATCCGTGATATAGTGAAGCGAGTTTCAGAAGAAAAAAGAACGATTTATATCGATATGTACGCAAAGACTGTTGAGAATCCGGAATGGATTGGGGAAGATGGGATCCATTTTACTCAAGAAGGATATACAGCGTTTGGCGAATTTGTTTATGAAAACATAAAAGATTTTGTTCCCACGGAAATTAATAGTATTGATGAATTTGAAATTGAAGAAACTCATCCGATTGTTATCGGCTGTGTAGGTGACAGCATTACTTTTGGATCCGGTGCAGAAAAACGGGAAGAGGATTCTTATCCCGCCTTGCTGCAAACATTGCTCGGAGATGGGTACGAAGTTGATAATTTTGGTTGTTCTGGCGGTACTCTTCAGGCTGAAGGCGACAATCCATATAGAATCAGAAAACCGTTTGATAGGTCGCTCGAGGCAAAGGCTCAGATATATATCATTATGCTTGGAACAAATGACTGCAAAGAAAAAAACTGGAATCCAGAACGTTATGAAGCACAGTGGCCGGAATTGCTGGATGCATATAAAGAGGGAAATCCTGATGTCAAGTTTATCCTAATGACGCCTCCACATGCATATATTGCAGAAGGAAAAGATTCAATTGCCTTTGATATTCATGAGGAATACTTGGATGAGGCCGCTGAAATTGTTACTCGTATAGGCGAAGAATATGATATTCCTGTGGTTGATATACGACTGTTTACAGAAGATAAGCCTGAGTGGTTTGTGGATGGTATTCATCCAAACAATGAAGGCTATAAGGTAATAACACAGTATATATATGATTCCATTTTGCCTTATGTCGCTTAAGCCTAAAGATTCTATCCCTCACAACAGTTCAAATATAAATATATGATTTAGCAGAAATATCACCTGTTTCCTTAGAGAGTCAACAAATAGATTTATTATAAAGAAAGACTGGAATAAACAGAGCCACAATATGAAAGAAGATACTATGCCGGAAAAGGAAGGAATTACATGAAGAAAAATGTATGGCGTGGGTTTGCCTATCTGTTTGCTGCGCTGATTCTGATGGGGTCGACAGCTGGTGCAGCACTGGAGGCAAATCGAAATGTGGTAGATGGCTTTTTTGGCACAAAAAGCTATACGGTAGTAACGGACAAAGAAAGCGGTGAACTCTACAGCACATTCACTGCAGATTATGCGAACACGGAAGAACTTGTTGCTGCTAATGAGGCAATGGGGGAAAGGCTGGAGGAGGAAGGCGCTGTCCTTCTCAAGAACAATGGAGTGCTCCCGTTGGCAGACAGCACCAGAAGTGTTACGCTTTTAGGGCTGCGTGCAGACGCAAAAACCCTGTATGGTGCAACAATAGGCGTTAGTGTTCCAAGTGCCCAGAATGTCAGCCTGACGCAGGCACTGGAAGAAAAAGGTTTTTCTGTGAATAAAACAGTAAATGCAGCTTACAGCACAGTTGATTCCGGCACCTATAAGAAAGCAAACAAGTTTTCTGCCAGTTTTTCCGGTGTGTTGCCCGACGCAGAACCTCAGTTTAACACAGCTGAACCTACTGTTGAGGAGCTGATGGAAGCAGATGGCAAATTTATGGAGAGCCTGGAAAAATATCATGATGCTGCGTTCGTTGTGCTTGGCAGACCGGGTTCGGAAGCGGGAGATTATTATCCCGGCGCAACCGGTGTGGATCTGAGCACAGGTGCACGGAATCCTCTGGCGTTGACTGACGCAGAAAGAAATCTGCTGTCATTTGCCGAAGAGAACTTTGATACCGTAATTGTGCTGATCAATGCAGCAAACACCATGGAAATCCGGGAACTGAATGAAGATGAAAAAATCGCTGCTATCCTCTGGATCGGTTGGCCGGGTAACTACGGAATGCGCGGTGTAGTGGATGTTCTCACGGGAGAAGTCAATCCATCCGGAGCACTTCCGGACCTGTATGCCTCTGACACGACTTCTGCTCCGGCAATGGCTAACTTTGGGGTAATCGCATGGAACAATGCAGCAGATTATCTGGACACAGCAGTTGACCGTGGGGATTTCTATCTTATAGAAGCAGAAGGAATCTATACAGGTTATCGCTATTATGAAACCCGCTATGCTGACGTTGTGATGGGTCAGGGGAATGCTGATTCAACGGTTGGTACTTTCGATTCTGCAGGGAACTGGAATTATGACGAAGAAGTCGTCTATCCGTTCGGATATGGTTTGAGCTATACATCATTCAGCAAGACTCTGGATGATCTTCAGGTCGATGTCGAGGCAAATACCGTTACGGCTTCCGTCACGGTGAAAAACACTGGTGATAAAGCCGGAAAGACCTCTGTTCAGCTGTATGCACAGGCACCTTATATTCCCGGTGGGGTAGAAAAATCAGCTATCATTCTGCTGGATTTTGGAAAGACAGCCCTGCTGCAGCCTGGTGAGAGTGCAGGTTATAGGATCATTGCCAATCTCCAGAATCTGAGCAGCTATGATGATGAGGATGCTGAAACGTATATCCTTGACGGAGGAGAGTATTATTTCACCGTCGCTGACGGAAGCCATGAAGCAATCAACAACGTGCTGTCCGCACAGGGATATGAAGCAGCCGGTAACAGCAGCAATGTTAAAAGCTGGGAGTATCAGCCGGATGGCGGCAAAGACACAAAAACATATGCAATCTCTGTCGGCGGTGTTAAAGTTTCAAATCATCTCAGCGATGCTGATTTTAATACATGGGTTCCGGATACTGTAACGTATCTCTCCCGTTCAGACTGGGCAGGAACCTGGCCTGAGACCTATGATAATCTGGCAATGCCCGAGGAGATGCTTTCCTACCTCAAGAATGATTTTTATACGATTGCACAGGGAGACGATGTCTCCGACATTCGCTTTAATGTAAAAAGTGCTGACGGCATCACCTTCAGCGATATGAAAGGCGCGGAATATGATGATCCGAGATGGGAAGATCTGCTGAACCAGCTCGATCTGCAGGAGGCAATCCGGTTTATCACCATAGGAAACCGCAATGCTCCTGCAATGGATTCCATAGGCTTTTCCGGAGGACAGTATACAGAAAACGGTCCTAACGGCTTTAATGCAAAGCTGGCTGCCTATTCCGATGATGCATCGCCCTGGTATGTCACTGAGGATGATCCAAACGCAGAATATCAGGCAAACAACATGGGATGTGCCCCACTGCTTGCAGCTACATTCAACAAAGAGTTTGCTGAGGAATACGGAATCCTCTGGGGTAACACCAGCCTTTTCAACGGGCTCCCGTTCATCTGGGGCCCCGGCCTCAATCTGCATCGGCATGCCTATAACGGACGTAATGGGGAATACTATTCCGAAGATCCGGTGTTATCCGGTTATACAGGGCTGGGTATCACACAGGGGGCACTTGCAAAAGGGCTGATCTGTGCGCCAAAACACTATGCTTTCAATGATCAGGAATCCAACCGTAACGGGGTTGCCCCGTTTATGAATGAGCAGAAAGCCCGTGAACTTGAACTACGCAGTTTCCAGATTGCTGTTGAAGGCGGTACGCTTGGCGTAATGACGTCATTCAGCCGTATCGGGCCTGTCTATGTGGGAGCGCATACCGGGCTGATCAGTGATATTCTCTGTAAAGAATGGGGATTTAACGGCTATATCATCTCTGATATGGTGAACCCTGCGAGCTATATGACCTGGAAGGAATCCGTTATAGCCGGGACGACGAATTTTGATACGAATGACTTCAATGAACTCTGGAATACCTATATCACAGATACAACAAACACGTTTGCCGGGGATGCACAGATGCTCTCTGCAATCAGGAATCGTGTTCACAATACACTTTATGTATATGCCCAGAGCAATGCTATGAATGGCATCAATTCCACTTCCCGCAGAGTTGAACTCAACGTCTGGTGGCGTACAGCTTATAAGGCAGTGTTTTATGGTTCTGCCGTATTGACTGCGGTGTGTGCATGTGGGTATCTCGCAACGACAATTCTTCAGGACAGGAAGAGAAAGGAGAACAAGGCATGAACGAAAAGAAACGATCCGGAGTTCAGACACTCGCGGCAGTCAGTGCTGTTCTGGTGCTTGCTGCTATGTTTCTCAGTGTCGTCAGTTCCAATAAGGCCTACAGCCTCAGCCATCTGAATCAGCTGCTTCTCTGCTGTGCAGTTGCAATTGTACTGGAACTGCTGTTTGCACTGTTTTATCAGAGACTCCCTGGTATTCTGAGGGATTTCATGCTGCTGGCAGCTGTTTTTGCAACAGCCTGGGCGATGTGTATGCTTATCCAGGGCCGGACACTTCTGGCCGGATATATCTATTTCTCCGATCTTGAAGCAAGCAACCCTGTTGCAGTGTCGGCAATGAACCTTGCCATTGCTGCTATTGCAGCCTATCTTGTCTCCATTATTCTCACTGTTGCAGTGGGCTTTTCGAGGCAGGACAAGGATTGATTTGACGGAAACAGCATAAAAAGGGATAACGAGATGAGAAAAAAACTAATCATAAATGAGGGCTGGCAGTTTACCGATCCAAACGGGCAAAGCATGACAGTAAACATCCCGCATACCTGGAATGCTGTAGACGGTCAGGATGGCGGCAACGATTATTTCCGGGGAAGCTGTATCTATGAGAAAGAATTTGATGCTCCTGACTATAATGCAGAAAATCAGTGTGTCTATCTGGAATTTCACGGAGTGAACGCCTCTGCAGATGTAGAGCTGAACGGCAAATCTATCCTGCACCATGATGGAGGCTATTCTACCTTCCGGAAAGATATTACGGCATGCCTGCTGAAAAAGAACCGAATTCGTGTCGCAGTTGATAACGGAGTGAATGATCGGGTCTATCCCCAGAAAGCTGATTTCACGTTTTACGGCGGGATTTATCGCGATGTGGATCTGCTCGTCGTTAATAAAAACCATTTTGATCTGGATTATTTCGGAGGATCCGGGCTTCAGGTTACCGCAAAACCTGTTGAGGGATATAAAACGGGTGAAGTGACTGTAAAAACATACACGAACTGCGATGAAACCGTTGCTGTGTCCGTTCAGGATGCGGAAGGAAATGAAGTCTGCACCGGAAAAGGGAACGAAGTGCGTCTGACGATTGATAACGTTCGTCTTTGGAATGGGCTGGAAGATCCTTATCTGTATACTGTTGTAGCTCGTCTTGAATCGGGTGATGAAATCTCTTCGCGGTTTGGCGTACGTGATTTCCATTATCACGCAAAAACCGGGTTCTATCTGAATGGCAGGAGCTATCCGCTTCGTGGTGTATCCCGTCATCAGGACCGAAAAGGGCTTGGCAATGCCATTACGAAAAAAGAACACCTTGAGGACATGGATCTGATTTGTGAGTTGGGGGCTAACACCATCCGTCTCGCACATTACCAGCACGATCAGTACTTTTATGATCTGTGTGATGAGCGTGGTATGGTTGTGTGGGCGGAGATCCCATACATCTCCGAACACATGCCGAACGGCCGTGAAAACACCATCAGCCAGATGACAGAGCTGATTGTTCAAAACTATAACCATGCATCAATTGTCTGTTGGGGAGTGAGCAATGAAATTACTATCTCCACAAAAGACAAAAAGGATATGCTCGACAACCACCGTGTTCTGAATGATCTCTGTCACAGGATGGATCCAACCCGTTTCACGACGCTTGCCTGCTATGCAGTGTGTGGTCCTTTCAACCCGGTTGCCCATATTACGGACACCGTGAGCTGGAATCTGTATCTTGGCTGGTACGTACCAGGGCTCTTCCTGAATGATCTGTGGATGGACTTTTTCCACAAGGTTTATCCGGATCGCTGTCTCGGTTATTCTGAGTATGGATGTGAGGGAATGCCGAACCTGCATTCAAGCAGACCGCACCGTGGTGATCATACCGAAGAATATCAGGCAATCTATCATGAATATATGCTGAAGTGCTTTGAACGCCACCCGTGGATGTGGGCCACTCACGTCTGGAATATGTTTGATTTTGCAGCGGATGCCCGTAATCAGGGCGGAGAGCCGGGTATGAACCACAAGGGGCTTATTACGTTCGACAGAAAAACGAAAAAGGACAGTTTTTATCTCTATAAAGCTTACTGGAGCAAGGAACCGTTTGTGCATATCTGTTCCAAGCGTTATGAGGACAGGACAGAGGATACTATCACGGTAAAGGTCTATTCCAACCAGAATGAAGTTACTCTTACAGTCAACGGGACAAAGCTTGAGACAAAATACGGAGAGCATGTCTTTGAATTCGAGGTTCCGATGAGCACTGAAGTAAAAGTCAGGGCCTCCGGCGGAGAGGTAAACGATGAGGCTGTCTTCCGCAAAGTCTCAAAGGCAAACCCTGCATATGTGCTGAAAGAGAGTGGCGACAAGGGCGCGAACTGGACTAAGGAGGAGTGAAATGAACCGAAATAAATCTGGCTTCTGGGAGTCACCGATTGCGCGTTCTCTGATTAAAACGGACGAGGTCAGGCTTCCGGAGATGATCTTCGGATACTTTATCGGCCCATTCGGTGCATTGCTTTCATCAGGGATCTTTACAAGCATGCTTCAGCAGTATTTCACGGATGTTCTGAAGCTGAATCTCAGCTTTCTGACTGGTCTGCAGATCGTTTCAACGGTTCTGATCGTTGCGGCAAACCTTATTGTCGGCCAGCTGATCGAGCGGACGAAAGTTCTGGCGGGAAAAGCACGCCCGTGGATCCTGTTATCGGCATTGACAATGTCGGTAGGCAGTGTGCTGATGTTTATTGTGCCGTTTAAGGGCACAGCGAGAATGATCTGGATAGCGATTGCCTATAATCTTTACTATGCAGTCGCCTATCCGATCTATAATACAGCCAATGCAACACTGATACCTGTTTCCACACGTGACAGCAAAAAGAGAAGCACTCTTGCGTCACTTACCAATGTTGCGGGACTTGGAGTGATGGGTACGGGTTCAATGGTTTTCCCGATCCTTGTTTCCTTTGCACTGAAAGAAAACCAGTATTTATGGTTTGTCACCATGCTGGCTGTTGCAATCTTTACGGCGCTCACCGCATTTTTGCAGTATAAATTTACCAGAGAACGCGTTACGGAAGAAGCTTTCCACGGCGTTTCCGAAAAGGAAGAAAGTACTGTGAAAGCGGCATCGCTTGGGGAGCAGCTCAAAGCAGTCACAAGCGAAAAATGGTGGTGGATTACGATTCTGTTCTATCTTTGCTTTCATTGGGCCGGAGCGATGAAGAACTCCTCTATGGCATACTTCTGTAAATGGGTGATCGACAATTCGTTTTTCGGTAGTGCAGATGCATGGGGAGCATCGCAGTCTCTGCTCGCTATTCTGGGTGCCGTCCCGATGGCAATCGCTGCTGTGTTTGTCGTTCCGCTTTCCAATAAGTTTTCCAAGCGGATCGTTGTTATAGTCGGTGCGGTAATCGGTGTGATAGGCGGTCTGATTGCAGCTTTTTCCGGCAGCAACATCATTGGTATAGCAATCGGTATCGCTGTAAAATGCCTTGGTTCAGCACCTGCGTGCTATCTGATCCTTGCCATGCTGGCAGATGTTATTGATCATATTGAGTACAAAAGCGGTATACGGACAGACGGACTTACAATGTCAATTTACAGTTCACTGATGGTTGCTGCTACTCCCATCTGCAATGCAATTCTCAGCGCGGTTCTCGGTAAAGCGGGATATGACCAGAGTGCTGTCGTCGGGCAGACGCTTCAACCAACTGTCGTTCAGGGGGCGATTTCCGCAAGCTATATCTGGGTCGAGACAATTGGCTTTGCAGTATGTGCAGTTTTGATCTTCCTGTGGACGGTAGAAAAAAACCTTCCGGAAGAGCAGGCGGCAATTCAGGCAAGGAAAACGGTTTAAACCCGGCAAATGAAAAAACGGAGCTGTCTCATGCGAGACAGCTCCTGACGCTTTTATTCTATGCTTAAAATGTTATCGAACGAAATAACCGTACCGTCAGTCAACGTAAGCACTCCGGCATATTCATCGACCTTTTTTACGAAACCTGCAGCGGTTTCGTACGCGCCTCCCGCTTTGCAATCATCCGGCTGGAAATGAACAATCGTAACAGCCGGATTGGATCTGTCTTTGATACGTTGCTGCAGAGCATGGAGCTGTTTGCTGATCGTGTGCTTCTGCTCCTCAGACAGCTCACGCTTTTCTTCTGTGAGGCGGGCAGTCTCCGTAATGGCATCATTATATCCGGTGAGAGCGGCAAACGGAGAAAACTGGGCGGCCCGGTCAATCATGGGCATCTGCGGATGACGCGTTGAAACATGGTGCGGCAAGTCAATAATGTCGTCATACTGATGGGAAGTCTTCATTAAGCCTTATGCCCTCCAATCTGTTTGTTTCGCTCACGCCCGGTTGCACCTTCCTGAAAACTTGTGCCGTGCAGAATCGAATTCTTTCCGTAGCGCTGCTTGATGGAAAGCATCGTTTGCTGAAGCCTTTTTTCTTTTTCCAGGGCAAGATTCTCGGCTTCCTGCTTTTTCCGGTTTTCCTCTATATCGGTGAACAGGTTCATCTGCTCATATTCCGGCTCTTCCCGGATAGATGCGGCAGACACAACATGATTTGCGACGACATACATTCTTCGTATCAGCAGGTTTTGGTCAACGATTCGCTCATACAGACGAAGCATGGCATCCAGGATTAGTTTTGTGCTTGCTGTCTGACGCCCGATATTCTCCGAACCGTGTGCCTGTTTCGGGACTTCCCGCCCATACCAGTCTGTGGTGATCTCACCTTTGAAATCCGCAGTTATATTTTCGGTGTCATAGCCTATTGTCAGCACGACCTGATCGGTGACAAGTTCCTTTTCCACGAGACTCATAACAAGCCCTTCGGTCATTTCGCGGATGATTATACGGGCTTTCTCTGCGGCATAGGGCTCCTGAAGGACCTGCCCAATGCTGATGCTGGTGCTCTCAGGCTTATATGCCTTGATATGTCTGATTTCGCAGGGCTCCCAGCCCCATGCATGATCGATAAGCAGTTCTGCGTTGATGCCAAACAGCTTATACAGCAGTTCTTCATTGAGCACACTGTCGGAACCGCCGACTGAGCATCGGGCAACGTCACCCATTGTGTACATGCCGTGCTCCGCAAGCTTCCGGGCGTATCCTTTGCCGACACGCCAGAAATCTGTAATCGGCGTATGTGCCCACAAATATTGCCGGTATGTCCTGTCATCCAGCTCTGCAATACGAACGCCATTCTCATCCGCAGGGATATGCTTTGCCCAGATATCCATGGCAACCTTAGAGAGATACAGGTTGGGCCCGATGCCTGCAGTGGCAGTAATGCCGGTTGTTTGCAGCACATCCCGGATGATGAGCATTGCGAAGTCATGAGCGGTCATGCCGTTGGTTTTCAAATAGTCCGTTGCATCAAGGAAAACCTCGTCGATGGAGTATACATGGATATCCTCCGGCGCGACGTATTTCATATAGATGTTGTAAATTCGGGTGCTGTATTCGATATAATAGGACATACGCGGTGTTGCAATGAGATAATCCAGTTCCAGAGAGGGATTGCTTTCCAGTTCCGTCGCATCAGAAGATTTGCCGGTAAAAACATGCCCCGGGGCTTTTACCAGCCGTTGCGCATTTACTTTCTTTACCTGCCGGACGACTTCGAAGAGACGTGCCCTTCCGGAAATTCCGTGAGCTTTCAGGGAGGGAGACACCGCAAGACAGATCGTTTTCTCAGTACGGCTCGGATCTGCTACAACAAGATTGGTCGTGAGCGGATCTTTGTCCATTTCACGACATTCAACAGAGGCATAGAAGCTTTTCAGGTCAATCGCAATATAGGTCTTTTCGGACATCTGTGCTCACCACCTTTGTTGACAGTATCGGATCTTATCAATTATGGCGTATTCCATCCTGTTCTTCTGCACGGAATATGGCCGGGCTCATTCCGTATAAATTTTTGAATTGCCGGTAGAAATTGGTTTTGCCGCTGAGACCTACCTCCGCTGCAATTTGATCAACGGGCCAATCCGTCCGTTTCAGCAGTTCTGCGGCTTTCTCCATGCGAAGGATCAAAAGCAGCATCTGAAAGGTATAGCCTGTCTTTTTCCGGATAAGTTTACTGGTATATGGTGCACTGAAATGCAGAAAAGCGGCAACGTCGGCAAGGGAGACATCCTGCAGATGTTCACGGATGTAGGAGGTCATCGTCTCCAGTGTCTGGTCCCCAACAATATGGTCTCGCTGTTTTTCTTGTTCTGAGGGCTGGAGAGAAAGAATATACAGAAATATCTGTTCAAAAAATGTCTCAGTCAGCAGATTCCCGGGCACGGTCCGGCCTTTCTTATCAGAATAATAATCCAGCAGAGTCTGGATCAAGCGGCAGATATCCGGATCCTGTTTCGTGCTGCAATATAAAAATCGCCGTTCGGATGAGAGAGATTGATCTGAAGAAAAGTACTGCTGAAATATGTTCGGATAACTCATAACATGGGGAAGAAGAGCATGCAGGTGTTCTTCGGGAAGAACCAGATTGATCATAACAGTATCATCGGAGTAGATTTCGCTGCTGTGCGGAACATAAGGAGAAATCAGGCATAAGTCGGATTCCTTCAGGAAGATCAGCTCAGAAGCGATATGGACCGTTCCGCTGCCTTTCAAAAGATACTTAATCTCATAGAAATCGTGGATGTGCGGTCTTTGCTGAATGTATCTCGGATGAAGAAAAAGATCAATCTTCTGCGGATCTTTTAGGAACTGACGGTAGGAGATAATGCCGGAGCTGCTGAGGTAGGCATGAAGAAAAGTCTGATAACTGTTTTCGTCAGGAAAGAGCTTCTTCAGTTCTTCCTGATGACTGAGATAATTATCCAGTGTTATTTCGTTTTCGTACAGAAATTTCCGCAAAGGTTCATCTATAAAAATCTGATCAAATCGGGACCCGTTTTTTTCGGCATATGTCATGACACGTAACTACCTCTTAAAAGAGATTATCAGATGGTACTTGTTGGTTATATAGTAGCATTTTTTCCTTCAGGAAGAAAGTATAAAATAAATACAGTTCCAAAAACAGACGAGAAAGGACAATAGAGAACTATGAAAATGAAAAGACATCTTGCTTTGATGCTCTGCGTTATTCTTTCTTTGAGCTGCTTCAGCAATCCGGCGCTCGCAGCAAAGAAAGAAAAGAAGCCTGAAGTGTTCCCGCCCTCCGGAAATCTGGAGTTTACGGACGCGATCAGCAGAGAGCTGAATGTCACGATCGACGGGGAAGCACTTAAAGTGACCCAGTATGAAGACTACTATCTGGCCGAGCCGCTCTCAACTGAGCAGCGCATCAGCATCTATGTTCCGGAAACAGCGACAAAAGACAGCCCTGTTATCCTTTGCGTCAATAATGCAGGGTGGATGGCAAACAGCTATTCAAGCCGCACAAAGGTGGCAAAAGATGATCCGGAAACGGTTGCGGCATACTCAGCCAATGATGATAAGGACAAAGTCGGGATGATCCTGTCCAGAGGATATATCCTGGTAAGCTACGGCTGCCGCGGCAGAAATGACAAACCGGGAGAGGATGGCCTTTACCTCGGGCACTCACCGGCAACTGTGGCTGACACCAAAGCAGTGATCCGTTATCTGCGGCAGAATGATGATCTTCTGCCGGCGGGTGATCTTGACAGAATCATCATCACCGGTACTTCCGGCGGAGGTGCACTTTCAACTCTGATTGCCGCCTGTGGCGACAGTACTGACTTTTTCCCCTTCCTCTATGAAATCGGCGCGGCCGGGATAGAAAAAGAAGGAGAAACCTATATCTCTACTCTCAGTGATTCGGTGTTTGCCGTGATTGCCTATTGTCCGATTACAGATCTGCCCAATGCCGATGCAGCCTACGAATGGACCTATGCCGACACCCGTCTTGCCCTGCAGGATATTGATTTCAACAATGATCCAGAAGGGAAATCCCTTGTGTTCTATACAACCGGTGATGCTACAGTGAACGAAGAAGTGTCCGCATATCTTTCAGGGCTCTATGCTGATTATGTGGACAACCTTGGCCTGAAACTGGATGACGGTACACCGCTCACTTCTCAGAACCTGAAAGAGTCAATTATCGGCCTGATGGAGGAGGAAATAGAAGAATCTGTTCAGGAAATCGGAAAAGAACAGATGACAGCGGATATTGAGGAAGGCTCGAAAAACGAAAAAGAAGATGCCGGAGCAAAGGACTGGCTCGTTCTTAACGAGGATGGTACCTTTACCTATGACTTTGCAAAACATTTATCCTGGGTAGCTGCCAACAATAAGCTTAAGGTTGTCTGTGCATTCAGCAACAGAGGGCTGCCCTGGTCGGCAACAAACGAAGATACACTTTTCGGTACTGCTGCCTATGAATACAGTGCGTTTGAAGCATATTCCTGGGATCATGACAGTGTCGAGGGAAATGGATCCGGTCTGGATGATACCGGTTTGACTTGGGAAGAATTCATGGCTACGGAAGAAGGCAGATTCCTTGCTCTTCAGATGCGTATGAGCAATACCATTGAATACCTCAACGATACCGAAGGAGATGACGCAGGAGTAAAAGCTTCGTACTGGTATGTACGGTATGGGATGAATGACAGGGATTCGTCTTTTGCGGTGGAAACAATTCTCCGCTACAGCATTGCAAACAATCCCTCCGTAGAGGATATGAGCTTTGAATTTGCCTGGCTGAAGCCGCATGCCGGTGATTATGATGTTACAGAAGCATATACCTGGCTGGACAGTGTTCTGGCTGGAACAATCTGAAGCTTCGAAAAAGTGAGAACAGGCACACAGAACGATCATAAGTTCTGTGTGCCTGTTCTCTATTGTCTGGAATGGTGTCGTATTTCTCCCGGATCAGCGTCCCGTCTTCCGTCTGAGACTTCTCAGATAGTCTTTTTGTTCCGGAGTAATGCGATAGCTTTCAACGGCTTTCTGGATGGTTTTATTATGGGTCCATTCAGCCAGCCGATACTGCTGGAGAAACGGCAAAACAGAGTCATACTGCTTTGCCAGTGCGGTAGCAAAATACCAGGCGATCATCATATTGATGTAGTATTCATCCGATCTGAGTTCTGCAATCATTTCCGGATAGGAGCAATCAAAATCTTCATCCAGAAAGTGTTCCATTAACATACCGACAGCAAATCTGACCGTATAGGTTCTGTCGGATTGCAGCCAGCGGCGGATATGATCGAGCAATTCCGGCCTGTGCTTCCGAAAAACCTTTGGAGACATCTGGTCGCAGGTTGCCCAGTTGTCAACAAAGGGAAGAAACCGCTCAACTTCTTCAATACAGGTTTCATAGTCTTTCCGCTCGGAAAGAAGAAAAGCATGAAGCTGGTTTTCATCAAATGTTCGGTGAGGAAGGTCATCGAGAAATGAAGTGATGTCCTCCCGCTTAATCAGCTGTTTGGCTAGCTTCCGGAGTTCCGGTGTCCTTACCCCGATGACGGTTTCCGGTTTTGCCGTCGGGATCAGTTTACTCTGAAAGTCCCGATATTTCGTATCCTGAAGCCGGAACAGTTCCTCTCTGATTTCATCTGTCAGCATTTGATGCGTCCCCTTTCCTTGGTGTAGGAGATTTTTGCTTATTCTATCATTTGGGGAAAAGAAGTGCAAGAAAACGATTTTGGAAGATCATCATCCGCCTGTTGCGGGAGGAGGTGCGGCATGGTTTTCTTCATTTCTTCGAAAGGGTTTCATGCCGGGTTTTGCCGGATCGATAGGGTCCCCTTTATGATGAAAAGCATG
>JAGCAN010000214.1 GCA_017652685.1 Oscillospiraceae bacterium | reverse complement strand
GGCAGTTTGTATCAGGATCTGCCGCTGCAGCATCCGTCTGATATTATTCACCACCAGCCTGCGCCTTACGATGTCCCAAGCCATCAGGTAAAGTTGGTGGAGGGAACGCCTTTGTATAAGTGCCTCTTTGAGGGAATTTGGGAGCAGCCAGTTGGTTTGCAGAATGGTCAGCAGGCTAACCTGCAGGATGGTCAACAGGCTAACCTGCAGGATGGTCAACAGGCTAACCTGCAGGATGGACCGCTTGCGGTGAACAGCTGCCACCATCAGGCTATCAAAGATCTTGCACCGGGATTAGAAAAGATGGCCATTTCGGAAGACGGCCTGGTAGAGGCATTCTATTTGCCAGACTATCCATTCTTGTGGGCAGTTCAGTGGCATCCGGAGTTTTGCGCCTATACGGACAAGAACAGTCAGAAGATTTTCCGCGCGTTTGTAAATTCTATGAAATAGAAAAGTAATTAACAATCTGGCTTAACGGAATAATACCGTAATCAAAACGTAGCATTTTCAGACAATTTCTTTTATTATATGCATAAGTGAGACAAGGGGACGGGCCTTTTGTCACATTAGGGTAATAAAAATGTAACAAAGGGACCATCCTCTTGTTACTCTAAAGGAGGTTACAATGAGTTTTTTTGAAAAAGATATTAAGAAACTGGGCTTTGGTCTGATGCGTCTGCCTAAAAAGGACGATGTTATCGATGTCGAGCAGGTGAAAGAAATGGTCGATCTCTTTATGGAGGCAGGCTTCACCTATTTCGATACGGCATGGGCATACACCGGCTCCGAGGCTGCTATCCGCGAGGCACTGGTAGAGCGTTATCCGCGTGAAAGCTATCAGCTTGCAACCAAGAACGCAGCATGGGCTGGCGGCAAGACCAAAGAATCTGCAATTCAACAGTTTGAGACATCATTGGAACTGACCGGCGCAGGATACTTCGATAATTATCTGCTGCATAATCTTGGCGAGCAGCGGACCCACTTCTTCGATGACTTCGAAATGTGGGATTTTGTAAAAGAGAAAAAGGCAGAAGGAAAGATCAAACACTACGGATTCTCCTTCCATTCCACACCGGAGGAACTTGATGCGATCCTCACGGCACATCCGGATGCAGAGTTCGTGCAGCTGCAGATCAATTATGCAGATTGGGAGAACCCGGCAATCCAGTCCCGCGGCGTCTATGAAGTCGCACGCAAGCATGGAAAACCAATCGTCATCATGGAGCCATTAAAAGGCGGCCTGCTGGCAAACCCACCAGAAAAAGTGAAAGAAGTTCTTCTGGCAAAAGAGCCGGATGTATCGGTGGCATCCTGGGGCATCCGCTTCGCTGCGAACCTGGAAGGCGTGCTCTGCGTGCTGTCCGGTATGAGCGATGTCGCACAGATGAAAGACAATATTTCCTTTATGAAGGACTTCAACGGATTCACCGAGGATGAGCTGGCTACCATCCAGACCGCACGCGAGGAGTTGAACAGGATTCCGCTGATCCCGTGCACGACCTGCAATTATTGCGCAAAGGTCTGCCCGAATGATATCGGCATCTCGGGAAGCTTTACCGCCATGAATATGCTGACTTTATACGGCGATAAGAAGTTCGCCACTAACCAGCTGAACTGGCAGGTTGGCGGACATGGCAAGAAGCCGGCTAGCGAGTGCGTGAAGTGCGGCCAGTGCGAGGATGTTTGTCCGCAGCACATCGCCATCCGTGATGAGCTGGAGAAAGTAACGGAAGCGTTCAGTTGATCCGTCATTGAAGAGTGGGCCTGTCGCTGTAAAACAGGAGCAGACCTGTCTGTATGACCGCGAAAGCGGTCGCAAAGGACACCAATAATTAACTATAAAATACTGACTTAAAGGTGGTACTAGTATGTCTACGATCAAGCAAGAAGCACAGAGATGTTTAAAATGCAAGAAGCCGCAGTGCGCGATGCACTGTCCGGTGGAGACTCCGGTCCCGCAGGTCATGGAGCTGTTCTTAAACGGACAGACCAAGGAAGCAGGCGAAATGCTGTTCCGGAACAATCCGCTGACGGCGGTGACGGCGATCGTCTGCCCGCACGAGCGTAACTGCACCGGACATTGTGTGCTGGGGAACAAAGGTGAGCCTGTTGAGTTCTTCCGCATCGAGCAGTATATCTCCCGGTTTTATCTGGAGACGTTCGAAGCGCCGGAGATTCAGAAGAACGGCATCAAAATAGCGGTGGTCGGCGGCGGCCCGGCGGGCATTGCGATGTCCATGATGGCGGCGCTGAAGGGTTACGAGGTCACCCTCTTCGAAGCGCAGGATAACCTGGGCGGCGTCCTCCGATATGGCATCCCGGCATTCCGCCTTCCAAAAGACATACTGGATATGTATAAAGATATTCTGCTGAGTCTCGGTGTGCACTTCCGGCCGAACACCCGCCTCGGGGCCAGCATAGGTCTCAAGGATCTTTTCCCGGATGGGTATAAAGCTGTGTTTATTGCCGCCGGTACAGGCAGGCCGAATCGGCTGGGACTCCTTGGCGAGACGCTTGGACATGTCCATTTCGCAATCGATTATCTGAAGTCACCAGAGAACTTTCAGCTTGGCAGACGTGTCGCGATAATCGGCGCAGGCAACGTGGCTATCGATGCCGCCCGCACGGTCATCCGCAGGGAGCATTCCCACGCGATGATCATCAACTATAAGGGAGCAGAAGAGATGCCGGCTAACCATGAAGAAATCGAGTTGGCTGAGCTGGATGGCGTTGAATTTATGCACTATGCGCAGGCGGTCCGAATTCTGGATGACGCGGTGCGGTGCGTGCGTGTCAATCGGGTCGAGTTGGAGGATGGAAATGTCGTTTACGAAGAGGATTTCGCAGATACATTTGACGTGCCGATCGACTCCGTGATCCTTGCGATTGGCCAGGGACCTGGCGCGGATGTGAATTCATCTGTACTTGAGGTAACCAAGAAAGGTCTTATAATCGTTGATGAGTGGGGCGAGACAAACCTGAATGGTGTCTTCGCTGCCGGGGATATCGTCACTGGTCCAAGGACGGTCGTGGAAGCAATTGCCTCCACCAAGAAAGCATTCCAACGGATGGACGAATACTTGCAACAAGGCTGATAATAACCGGGCCGATAATAACATGCTGATAATTAATTGAGCGGGGGCTGCGCCCCCGCTTTTTTATTTTGCCCCTGTTTTTATCTGCGTTTCAATATGAGATAGCGAGTTGTGTTCGTTTTAAAACCTGTTTTCAATATGAGATAGCGAGTTGTGTTCGCTTTGATGCTTCTTTTTTTGACCGGGGCAAAGCCAGATGCTCAAAAGTATGGATTTGGGGGGCTTTTTGAGGCACTTTATTAGTACATCGTGTTGAGTATTTTCGGCTTGAAAAAATCTCTTCGAAATGGATCGAACACAACTCGATATCTCATCTGAAATGGCTCACAAAAAACGAACACAACTCGCATTCTCATAAGAATTCTTTGACAGAGTGGAGGCATCATGGTAATCTCGGTTTGTAAATGTGGTTGATCTTACCATGATCCAAATTACGGAACTCTTTTATTCATTTTCCGTTTATCTACGGACATTTCAATTGCTTAGTGTATTTGGGAAGGAACTTTTATGACTTTAAGAATTGTCTATCCTTCTGCCCTAGAGTATTGGCTGGAGGAGAAAGGTGTACCTCGAGGAGTTAATGTATTTGCGGAGACCGATGCGTTTCTCCCCGGGAAAAAAGGAGTGCGGCAGCAAGTCAGAGAGCTGTCATTTAAAAAGCCTGTTCATATTGCAGTACCTAAAAAGATGAACAGGGTCGAAGATGAAGAAATCATCTGTCATGCGATGCCTAAACAGCCTTCATCCGAGAACTTACGACAACTTGCAGACGGTGTTTTCATTTCTAGTCCGGAGATGTGTTTTCTACAGGCTGCCAGAGTTTTACCCATACACCAATTGGTTCAACTAGCAAACAATCTTTGTGCCATTTACGTTCTGGACCCTTACGAAGACTATGGACAGAGAAGAAGGGATCCAGTCACTTCGGTTGACGAGATTCAGAAGTTTCTACAAAAACAGCAACGATATTCGAATCTCAAAAAAGCAAAAATAGCTATTAACTTTGCGCTGGACCATTCCAACTCCCCAATGGAGTCCAACCTTGCAACACTTGGTCTGCTTCCATGGAGATATGGCGGATATAATTTGAAGCCGCCGGTACTTAATCAGGATGTCGATTTATCGGAAACAGGTGCGGAGCATCTTGGCCGGAAATCCATCTGCTGTGATATGGTGTGGACAAAAGAAAAAGTAGTGCTGGAGTACGACAGCAACCTGGCACATCTGAGTCCAAGCCAGCACGCGATGGATAAAAAGCGGGCAACCGCGTTGGCGCTTTCGGGGTATACGGTCATTAGCGTGACCGCGCAGGACATTCGGAATTTCAGCTCTATTGAAGATCTTTTCATGCGGATCAGGGAAGCACTGGGAATGCAGACATTCAAAAAAAGCGTAGCGGATAATTTCGAGCATAGATATGACGTAGTTCATGATATAATGTTCCCAAAGAGCAGATGATTGAGACCGAAGGAAAAAGCAAACCAGTCGGGGAACATGAAAAGGGCCGACAAGACGGCAGGTCAAAAGGAGAGAAGAACATGAACGAGAACATAGTAAAAAGAAATGAGAAGCTGGCGCAGAAAGTGATCAAGGGGCTGGAGTCCCGGAACATGAATGGATTTTACGCAGCGTCTAAAGAAGAGGCGCTTCAGATGGCGCTGAAGTTTATCCCGGAAGGCAGCACCGTCACGATGGGCGGCGGCATGAGCGTGCGCGAGATCGGGCTTTTTGATGCACTGAAAAAAGGCAACTACCAGTTCATCGATCGGGACGAGTATGCGGACCGGCGCGAGGCAATGCTGCTGGCATACGATGCGGACATCTACCTGGCAAGCGCAAACGCAATGACCGAGGACGGCGTCATGGTCAACATCGATGGCGGCGCGAACCGTGTATCGGCGCTGGCGTACGGACCGAAGGTAGTGCTGATGATCGTGGGAATGAACAAAATCTGCGATGACGTAGACGGAGCGATGAAGCGCGCCAGAAACGTGGCGGCACCGATCAACGCTCAGCGGTTTGGGCTGGATACCCCGTGCTCAAAGACAGGCGCGTGCATGAATTGCAAATCGCCGGATACGATCTGCTGTCAGTTCCTGATCACACGGTACTCCAAAGAAAAAGACCGGATCAACGTGATCCTGGTCAATGATGATCTGGGATTCTAAAAGGATCGTCCGGAGCTAATCCGGAAAGGCCGATATAAATGAAAGGCGCTGCTAATCCAGCAGCGTCCAGGCAAAACGATTTTTGAGCAGCCATGCGAAACCCATGGCTGTTCTTTTTTCTTGATCCTGAAAGTGTTTGCCCTGGTTCCATTCGAAGGTTTTGAGGATGCCCTGACGGGAGAGGATGGCGTCTGCGGCACGGATGCCGTCGCCGACGCGGCTCATCACGCGATTGCGGATGGCCTCCTCTTTGGTGCCGATGCTCAGGTAAACGGCGTCGGTGAGGATCTGGTTATCTTCCATATATTCGATGAAGTCCGGGTACCAAAGCGATGGCGATGCCGCCGCAATGCCGGAAAAGATATCGGTTTGGTAGGCCGTCCAAAGAGCAAACAACGCGCCGATAGAGTAGCCTCCCAGGAAGAATCGGACGCCGGAAGTGACCGGATCAGCGAAAGCTGAGTCGATGTGCGGAGCAGAGGAAGTGCGGTCGCCGCGTGGAGCACCAGAATCGTGTGAAGTGTCAGGACCATCAGCAGGCGACACAAAATGAGAACCTGGACGTGAATCTGCAGGGGTCCCTGGACGTGAATCTACAGGAGAACTTGAGTTGGCCTCTTGCACAGGCGGGAACAGCGACGAGAAATCCGAATACGGTTCGATCACGCCGGCCAGAGCCAGGTCGCGCTCGCGCAGGATCTGCGGGATCATCTCATGCAAAAGATAATCCAGCGTCTGCGGGCCGAGGCCGGAAAAATCGGACTTGCCAAAGATGCCCGGCGCCACCCACGGCGTCAGGTCCTCGTTGCAGTCGGCCACGCGCACGCAGGCCAGCAGGAAATCATCGGTGCCGGCCAGCTCGCGGATCATCGCCGTCTCCTTGTCGATGAAGCGCACCTGGTGGCGCTCGACCATCTGCACAAGGATCGTGCTCGATTTTTTATTGCCAAAATAATAGATTGGGCGATACGGTGTGGGTCCTCTGAATGGTGGCATGTTTAAGCTTTCTTCGCTACTCGGCGGCCGGCCAGCATGACGACAATGAACAGGACCAGCAGCGCAAACGGCGTACCGAGAAGCGCGAGTTTACTATTGGTGTAGAAGCCGATGATGCCGGTGGCCAGGTAGCCGACCGTGCTGACAGCCGCGGCTGTCATGGCATACGGGATCTGTGTGGTAACGTGGTTGATGTGGTTGCAGTGAGCGCCGGCCGACGACATGATGGTCGTGTCGGAAATCGGCGAGCAGTGGTCGCCGCAGACAGCGCCTGCCAGGCACGCGGAAATCGAAATGACCAGCATCTCCGACGTAGCTGGGAAGACTGCGCAGACGATCGGAATCAGGATCGTGAACGTGCCCCAGCTGGTGCCGGTGGAGAACGCCAGGAAAACGGAGATCACAAAGACCGCAGCCGGAACAAACATCTGCAGGCTGGCGGCGGAGGATTCCACCACCGTGTGCACAAAATCGGCGGCGCCAAGCAGGCGGGTCACGCCGGAGAGGTTCCAGGACAGGATCAGAATGATCATCGGCGCGCACATGCTGCGGAAGCCGGCCGGGAACGCGTTCATGAATTCTTTGAATTTCATGACGCCGCGGTTCATATACAGCCAGAACGTGATGAGGACGCCTATAAGGGTGCCCATGACCAGACCGCGCGCGGAGTCCGCATTGGCAAAGGAATCGATCAGGCTCTCGCCATCGAACAGGCCGCCCGTATAAGCCATGCCGGCGATGCAGCAGACAATCAGGACGACGACCGGAATGATCAGGTTGGAAAGTTTTGCGTTAGGCACCTGGGTGACGGTCTCTTCTTCCGCGTAGGAGTTTACGCCGGTCGTGAAGAGGTCGCCCTTGATCGCGTTGCGCTCGTGCAGGCGCATCGGGCCGTAATCAGTTTTGCGCAGCACCAGCAGAAACAGCATGAGCAGCGTGGTCAGCGCGTACAAGTTATATGGAATGGTTTCCAGAAACATCCGGAAGCCGTTGATGTTGTATTGCTCCGGGACCGCGTAGCTGACGGCGGCGGCCCAGCAGGAGATCGGGGCGATGATGCAGATCGGCGCCGCGGTGGAGTCCAGGAGGTAGGCGAGTTTCGCGCGGGAAATCTTGTGGCTGTCCGTCATCGGCCGCATGACCGATCCGACCGTCATGCAGTTGAAACCATCATCGACAAAGATCAGGATGCCCATCAGGATGGTGGCCAGCTGCGCGCCGACGCGGGATTTGATGTGTTTTTCCGCCCAACGGCCAAAGGCTTGCGCGCTGCCGGAGCGGTTCATCAGCACGACCAGTGTGCCTAGCAAAACGACAAAGACCAAGACGCTCACGTGTGATAGATCCGTCAGGTTCGGGACCAGGCCGGCTTCCTCGTGGTAGAGGATCGTGTTGAAGGCGTGCTCTGGATTGCCGCCTGCATACAGCAGGCCGCCGACGACGATGCCGGCAAACAGCGAGCTGTAAACTTCCTTGGTGATCAGCGCCAGGACGATGGCCACGATTGGCGGCAGAAGAGACAGGAAGGTGCCGTACAGCGCCGGCGAGTAATCGGTCGTGTCGGTGCCGCGCCCGCGGAATGCCATGATGATCAAGGCAATCAGAATGATCACCACAATAATATTTATAATGATTTTTTGAACAGATGGACGTTTCATAATTAAACCTGCTTTCTAATAAAATAACTGCAGTTTTTTTCAGTTTAGCACATTCGTCAAGGGGTTGAAGCTAGCGTGGGGTCGACTTGGTGAGGAACTTCTCGGGGGGTTCATTTCAGCGGAGAACTTCCCCACGGGGGTTGACTTTAGTACGCTAGAATAGTAGCATACTACCATATTAAAAGACCGCTCGCAACTGAGAGAAAGACCGGAAGGGGAGCCGGTTCTATAGATTAGTCGACCGGGAGAAGAAGCAGGCAATCGAAACAATAACCGGGCGGTCTGGGAGGATAGTATGAAAAAGAAAAGTAGCGGTATCATGATCAGTTCATTGCTC
>JAGCAN010000213.1 GCA_017652685.1 Oscillospiraceae bacterium | reverse complement strand
TTTTGTCACTTCGAGATCAGTGCCTGCAGGCTGCTCGAGAAAGCAACGTTGTGCCTTCTTTCAGTGCTCCGTCGCGAGCTTTAAAAAGGGGGGATAGCGGTAACCGCGTTGACCGATCATTCCGGATAACAGCTGCTCGCGAAGGAAAGGCTGTGCCTTCTTTCCCTACTCTGTCGCGAGCTGTAAAAGGGGAAATAAAGCTGAATCGTTTGTTATGAAGCAATGCCTCAGAAAATCATGGTCAGGATCACGGAGAGTACACCTGCAACACAGCAGTAATACCCCACAGTGCGGAACCTGCCCTTTTCCGCCATCGCCCGGAAGACACGGAGTGACAGAATGCCTGCTCCGATTGCTGCCGCCATGCCTACCAGGCAGGGAGGAATATCAGCGAGGGAAAAGTTCCCCTGCGCAGCATCCACGAGACGGACGATATTGGCGGCAAACATCACCGGGACGGACAGCATAATCGTATATTTTGCTGCAAACTCCCGCTGAAGGCCTACAGCGACCCCCGCCGTATAGACGATGCCTGTTCTGGAAATGCCCGGAATGGCGGATACCGTCTGACTCAGGCCGATGAGGATCGCATCTGACAGAGACATGTTCCGCTCTGTCTTTTCCCGCCCCCACAGCCTGTCCGACACGAAGAGAATCAGCCCCGTAAGCACAAGCATAATGCCAACCAGACCGTTCATGTCAAACAGACGGTTGATGTAGCCGTTGAGAGGAAGAATCATCACCAGCGGCAGGATGGAGAAAAGCATCATAATCATCAGACGCGCAGCAGGAAAGCTCTTTCGTTTCGGGCCGCCCTCCCCTCCGCTGCCGGAGGCTGCAAATTCCAGGCTCTGGAACAGAATCTCGCCGAAATCCTGCCAATAGGTAATAAAAGCCGCTATAATTGTACCGAAATGCAAAAATACGCTGAACGCCTTTACGTTGAAACCGGAGGCCGTGATCCCGAACAGGTTGAAAAGGACGCATAAATGGGCAGCACTCGACACAGGGATGAATTCCGTAACTCCCTGCAGCAAGCCAAACAGCGCAGCCTCAACAATGCCCAAAGCCTTTCCTCTCCTTTTGAAACAGTTTTTCCGTTCAGTTCCGGTAAGCGGCGAGAACGCCTTTATACGTCATATAACAATCAAACTTCGCGACCACTTCATACGGTGAATGCATACTCAGCACCGGCACCCCGGCGTCGATGGTGTCGATATTCCGGTTGGCCATGTACATTGCAATCGTTCCGCCGCCGCCCTGATCGACCTTTCCGAGCTCTGCCATCTGCCAGACAACGTTGTTGACTGCAAACAGCTTTCTCATCATGCCGACGATTTCCGCCGAGGCATCGCTGGTATTGTACTTCCCGCGCGAGCCCGTATATTTGCAGATGCCCATACCATAGTTGATCTTGCTATCGTTTCGCTTTTCGGAGACCTCCGGGAAGTTGGGGTCGTAAGCGTTGCAGACATCAGCAGACAGGCAGAAGCTGTTTTCAAAACAGCGCCGCAGTGCCACACCCTGAGAGGCACAGAGATCTTCCATAAAACAGTCAAACGCGGCACTCTGCATACCCGTTACGCCGTCCGAGCCGATCTCTTCCTTGTCCGCCAGGATACAGATACAGGTTCTGCGCGGATTTTCTACCGTAAAGATTGCCTTCAGCTCCGCGTAAGCACAGGAACGGTCATCATGGCCGTACCCGCCAATAAGAGAACGGTCAAAGCCGATTTCAGACACTTCGAATGCCGGAACGGCACAGAGCTCCGCTGAAAGGAAATCCTCCTCTGCAATGCCGTAGGCATCGTTGAGCAGGCTCAGCACCGCGAGCTTTACCCTGTCCTTTCCGTCATCCGCATAGGGGATGCTTCCGATGAGGATGTTGAGCCCTTCACCCGTAATCCCCTCGGCCATGGTTTTCTTCATCTGGTCGGCAGCAAGATGCGGGAGCAGATCCGTAATGACAAATCGCGGCTCCCCTGCCCTGTGCCCGATCGTGATTTCAACCGTCTCTCCGCTCTTGAGCGCCACAACACCGTGGAGCTCCAGCGGAATTGCCACCCACTGATACTTCTTAATGCCGCCGTAATAATGCGTTTTTAAAAATGCAAGCTCATCGCTCTCATAGAGCGGATTCTGCTTGAGATCAAGGCGCGGGCAGTCAACATGCGCACCCGCAATCACGGCACCGTTTGCAAGGCTCTCTTTGCCAATCACTGCAAGGATCAGAGATTTGCCGCGGTTGCACCGGTAAACCTTCTGCCCCGGCTGCAAAGCCATACCCGGTTCATACGGTATAAAGCCGTTCTCTTCCGCTTCGGAAATGGCGTTGGCAACCGCTTCCCGCTCGGTACGGGAGATATCGAGATATCTCATATAATCGGCAGCGTACTCCTCAACCAGCGCATGTTCCTGCGGCGTTATGAGGTCATAGCCGTTTTTCTGTTCATAAAAAAGATTATTTCTGATGTCTTCCATCCTGTTTCAGTTCCTCCCTGATGGTTTTGATAAATACGGAAAGAAATTCTTCCCTTGAGCCGTCATTGATGACGGTAAACGTACAGTTTTTGCGATAATAATCATCGCTCTTCTGGGCGGCGATCCGCTTCCGCGCATCTGTCTCCGAAATCCCCTCCCTCTCCATGATGCGTCTGACCCGCTGCTCAACCGGTGCCAGCACGGCAACGGTACAGCTGCAAAGATCGGACACACCGGAAGAGATCAGCTCCACCGCGTCAATAGCCACCAGCTGCCCTCCTGCCATGGCATGGGTTTCCAGGCGTTTTTGCACTTCCTGCTGCACGAAGGCATGTGTTATGGCGTTAAGATCTTTCAGCGCATCGGCATCAGAGAAGACAATATCACCGAGGGCTCTGCGGTCCAGTTCTCCCGTGCAGAAAGCTCCGGGAAACCTTTCCCTCAGCTGTGTCTGCAGTTTCTCCGACGTTTCCAGAAGCTCGTGATATACCTTGTCACAGTCAATCACCAGCGCTCCATATTCCTGCAGGAACTTCAGCGCTGATGTTTTTCCGCTGCCCGTTGTCCCTGTAATGCCAATAATATTCATGGCATCCACAAGGGCACCGGAAATCGCTTCAGAAGGCAGAGCCCCCATTCGCAGCACGCGATACGGTACACAGCTCAGATCCAGGATCGTTGATTCTTTTCCCAGGGTACAGGGGCCTCCATCGATCACGGCGTCTATTTTCCCCTGAAAATATGCAAGCACTTCCTCAGCCGTTTTCGGGCTCGGTTCACCTGACGGATTGGCTGAAGGGGCTGCAAAAGGAACGCCGGCTTCCCGAAGTGCCAGGAGGGTCAGCGGATGATCCGGACATCTGAGGCCAATTGTATTCCCGCCCGCCCGCACGATGGAAGGAATCTCCTCCTTCGCCGGTAAGACAAGCGTCAGCGGACCGGGCCAGAAGCGCTCTGCCAGAATCTGTGCTGCAGCAGGAACCGAGCGTGCATAACGCGTCAGATCCCCGGCAGAGGAAACCATAAGGGAGAGCGGTTTGATGGCAGGCCTGCCCTTCACTTCATACAATTTCTCCACAGCAGCAGCATCCATGCCGTTTGCTGCGAGGCCATACACCGTCTCCGTCGGGACGGCGACAAGGCCCCCCTTCCGGATGATCTCCCCGGCTGTTCCCGTGCATTGTTCAAACAGATCTGTCTTCAATAACTCTATGCCTCCGCCTGCACCCGCAGCTTT
>JAGCAN010000212.1 GCA_017652685.1 Oscillospiraceae bacterium | reverse complement strand
TAAGAATCATGCAGGTAATCCATATGCTTCTATCCCTTTATTTATTGAATGAATTATATCAACAAGTAGATAATAGTATTACAATAGTCACAAAAGTGTCACATTGGAAAAATATAACGCAATACCGCATAACAGAAAAAACTAAGACATATATTGATGTTGCTGAATTAAAATCGGAATACAAAAATCCGGTTGTTTTGGGAGTACCCAAATCTATTAGAAAGAAACAACATTTTTCTGGACAAATAATAAACATATGCTATATAATCAACTTATTATTTATGGGAAAGGTCTTCATGATGGACGAAAACAGAAAAAATACAAATCAAACAGATATCACAGAAGAAACAAAATTAGGACTGACGTATGATCAGTTTGTCAGGAACTATCTGGAGAACGATCCTTACGAGTTTATGGCGCATATTGATGCCATGTGGGCAAGTCTGCCCGCAGATCCGAAACCGTAAACAGGTCTGATTTTGATCACTTCCGGAAATACTCAGAGCGTACAGCTGATTGAAAAGGAAAATAACACGTTCGATCTGAAAACTTTTATTTGTATATAACGCTGCTATTCAGCGGGAAGGAGAAAAATGCCAGTTGTATACGGAAAGGACACACCGAAGCTTGGCTTTGGCCTCATGCGTCTGCCCAAGAGAGGATTTGTTATCAACGTAGAGCAGGTCAAAACTATGGTAGATCTGTTTCTCGAAGCCGGCTTCACGTATTTTGATACTGCCTTCGTCTATCCCGGATCAGAAACCGCAATCCGAAAGGCACTGGTGGAGCGCCATCCCAGGGACAGTTTCACTTTAGCCACCAAGCTGAACGCCAGAGTTGCACCGAACGAAAAGGCAGCACGGAAACAGTTCGCAACAAGTTTGGAACGGACTGGCGCAGGCTATTTCGATTATTACCTTCTCCATGCGCTGATGGAGAACAACTATGAACGGTACGAAAAGTTTCATCTCTGGGACTTCGTCAAAGAACAGAAGGAAAAGGGTCTGATCCGTAACATAGGTTTCTCCTTTCATGCAGGCCCTACGCTTCTGGACAAACTCCTGACGGAACACCCTGAAGTAGACTTCGTTCAGTTGCAGATTAACTATGCAGATTGGGAGAATCCAAAAGTCACATCTCGTGCCAACTATGAGACTGCGAGAGAACACGGAAAGCTGATCACAGTGATGGAACCGGTCAAAGGCGGCAATCTTGCCAATCCCCCGGAAGAGATACAAAACCTGTTCCATGGGATTCACCCGGATATGTCCTGCGCTTCCTGGGCAATCCGTTTCGTTGCCTCGCTGGACGGGATTCTAACCGTACTCTCCGGTATGTCCAATGTGGCACAGATGAAGGATAACCTCTCCTATATGAAAGGCATTCACCCTCTTGACGAGAAAGAGCAGGAAGCAATCCGTCAGGCACAGCGCATACTGGGAAATGCTTCCACTATTCCCTGTACGGCATGCCGATACTGCGTTGAGGGCTGCCCACAGCAGATCTGCATTCCTGATATCTTTGCAGCTATGAATAAGCAGCTGGGGAACGGTCAAATGTCAGCTGCGAAAGAAGATTACTTCCGTATCGCTACGGAGGGACATCGTGCATCCGATTGTATCGAGTGCCATCAGTGCGAAGGTGTCTGTCCGCAGCATCTTCCAATTACAGCTCACCTGAAAAAAGCAGCGGAGATGTTCCCGGTTGACAGCTATTAAGAGGCTTCTGACTGTACCGGGGAACCTGTAAAAAACTGAAATGCTTATGCTATGTGCGTAAAGTGCCAGCAATAGTATATCTGTTGAGAAGGATTATCATTTATGGACTATGAAATCATTAAAATCAATCGCAATTCATGGCGTATTGAGGATAGCGGAGTGCGGTTCTTTCTTCTCGTTGGTACCGAGCGTGCCTTACTGGTCGATTCCGGGAGAAATATACACAATGCGAGGGATATTGCCGCAACTTTGACAGATCTGCCCATCATGTTGTTGAACACCCATGCAGACCGTGATCACACAGCCAGCAACTGCCAGTTTGAAACCTTCTATATGCATCCCTCGGAAGAACCGAACTACCGTCAGGGAAATCGGCAGGGAGTCATTCTCCCGGCTCTGGAGGGCGAAATCCTGGATCTCGGTGAACGCAGGCTGGAGATCATTCATCTTCCGGGGCATACACCGGGAAGCATCGCGCTGCTGGATGTAGATAACCGTGTTTTGATCAGTGGAGACCCTATTCAGGACGGCCGCATTTTCATGTTCGGTCCCTTCAGGAACATGCCGAACTACATCAAGAGCCTTGATCATCTGCGGGATTGGTATGGCCGGTTTGACGAGATCTGGCCGTCATACGCTTCTTTTCCTGTATCCCCTGACCTGATCGACAAACTCCGCAACGGTGCACAGGCAGTTTTGGACGGTAAAATTCCCGGACAATCAGAAGAAGTTTACGGAAATAAAATCCAGGCATTTCATCTTGGCTTCGTAACATTCCTGTGTGACCCGTAAAGATACGTAAATTGTAAAGGAAAGATTCAAATCTTTTTCAAAGGCGAGGCAGATACAACTCTGCAGATAAACCAACAGACACCGGATGATAAAAATCCAGTGTCTGTTTTTTTATGAATTATATTGCTGAAAACTATGATCTTTGTTTTTCGGTTCCAATATACCTTATTCAGCGTCTTCCCAGTTGTGCCAGACATTCTGCACGTCGTCATTATCCTCGAGGAGGTCCAGCATCTTCTGAAGGCCTTTTGCCTGATCTTCATCCGCCAGCTTAACATAGCCGTTCTGCGGAAGCATTTCAACCTGAGCAGAGAGCAGTGTATATCCCTTTGCAGTCAGAGCATCGGAAACCGCTGCAACATCGTCTTCAGCCGTATAGACTGTGAAGGAACCCTCGTCAGGTTCAACATCGGCAGCACCGGCGTCCAGAGCATCCATCATGACAGTGTCTTCGTCCAGCTCTTCATCTTCATTGTCAATGACAATAACACCTTTCCGATCGAAAGACCAGCTGACACAGCCTGTAACACCCATAGACCCACCGTATTTATCGAACAGATGTCTTACCTCGCCGGCTGTACGGTTGCGGTTATCGGTCATGGTTTCAACGATAATTGCAACACCCTGAGGACCGTAGCCCTCATAGGTAATCTTTTCATAGTTATCGGTATTGCCAGAACCGAGGGCTTTTTCAATGGTACGCTTGATGTTGTCATTCGGCATATTGGCAGCCTTGGCTTTTGCAATAACAGAGGCAAGTTTGGAATTGCTGCGGGGATCACCGCTTCCGCCTTCCTTGACAGCAACAATCATCTCACGGGCAATCTTTGTAAAAGCCTGTGCCCTCTTGGCGTCTGCGGCTCCTTTTGTCTTTTGAATGTTATGCCATTTGGAATGTCCTGACATAGTATTTACAACTCCCTTACTGGTTTTTTATTTGATTTTAGCACAATGCATAAGGTATGACAAGTAAAAATATTGACGGTGGTGCGCCACACTTTTGCCGTGTAGATAACAGGAAAACATCAATGATAACTTTTGCTCTGCGCTTTCAGAAGCTCGTACAGCTTTTTGTAAGACTCGTGTCGGGATGGGGGAACGTCACCGGAGGCGACAGCTGCGAGAAGCGCACAGCCCGGTTCGGACAGATGCCGGCAATCATCAAAACGGCAGGAACCGAGATAGGGTGCAAAATCCCGAAAGTGGTATTGAAGGTCCTCCGGTTCGATACTGTCAACCATCTGCACCTCAAAAGAGGCAAATCCAGGCGTATCAGCTACAAATGTTTCCCCATCAAGAGGAAAGAATTCCACATGCCGGGTAGTATGTCTGCCGCGGCCGAGTTTATCGCTGATCTCTCCTGTGCCGAGCGAAAGGCCCGGAGCAAGCCTGTTGATCAGGGAGCTCTTTCCGATTCCGGAATCCCCTGCCAGAGCGCAGACCTTTCCCTGGATCAGAGCTCGAAGATGGTCTATACCCTCTCCCGTCATGGCACTGGTACACACAGTCGGGAACCCGCACCTGGTATAGATTTCGGAGAGTTCTTCAGGATCACTGAGATCACATTTATTGATGCAGACAACCGTTTCACAGCAAGCACGGTCGGCAATCACTGATACCCTGTCAATCAGGTATGGATCGGTGATCGGCTTGGCGGCTGAGGCAACAAAGACCAGACAATCGATGTTTGCCACAGCTGGACGGATAAATGAATTCCTTCGCGGTGCAATAGCTTCGATCACACCCATAGAATCCGACACAGGGAGATAAGAAACGTGATCTCCGACAAGAGGCGTGGTGCTGATGTGCCGGAATCGACCCTTCGCACGGCAACTCACGACCTTTGCACCGTCAGAAACATAGTAAAAACCACTGAGTGCTTTAATGATTATTCCTTCCGCCATCAGTAGAAGATTCCTCCGTCACCGGATGATACTGTAAGGGTAATGCCGGTAAGCTCCTCGACTTCTGCAAAAGCAACAACACTCTGGGCAATCACAGTACCCACATCGTATACACTTGCAATCCTTTCACTTCCGATATAGGTAAGGTTGGCACTGCGTATCTTCTCTATAGCAGCAGCTTCAGAAAGGCCGATCAGATTCGGCATACGGACGTAGCTGATCTGTACACCGCTGCTCACCGTGAGATAGACAGTAGAACCCGCACTGATCTGCTCTCCTGCCGCAGGGCTCGACCCGATAACGATGTCCTTCGCAACTGTCTGCGAAGTTTCATTGCTGATTTCAACAGCGAATCCCGCGTTCTGAAGCTGCAGCATTGCTTCCCGATAATTGATTCCGACAACATTCGGAACATCGGTGAGTACATAACCGGTGCTGACCGACAGGCGAACCGGCATTCCCTCATCGGTTACCATCAGAGTACGCCCTGCTACAGGATCCTGTGAAAGTACCGTTCCGGCAGGGGTAGAAATATCCACAATGTAATTAACGGTGAAGCGGTATTTCGACGTAAGAGAGACATCATGCGAAATGGTCTCATAACTGCTGCCGACAAAATTGGGCAGCTCTACTCGCTGTGCCGGCTCAAAAACGTCCCGAAGCCAGAAATTCCATAGAAAAACAAACATGGCCACTGCCATTGCCAACAGGGCAAACGAACCCGTGGAAAAGCCGATACGGTTGGAACGGCGCATCGATCGGACATATTCCCACTTCGGTATGTTGACAGTGGGCGTAACAGAAACCTTCAGCGGCCCGCCTTCGATCTCGCCGAGACCGTTACGAGCCCGTTTTTCAGCAGTCAGAATACGGTCAGTAAACCTGTTAAGAGCATTTTTCAATTCCCCGGCGGTTTGATAACGCTCCTTCACGTCGACCGACATAGCTTTTAGAACAATGTTTTCAAGCTCCTCCGGTACATCAACATCAAAAGCTCTGATCGGCAGCAACGCACCGCTGTTCTGTTTCTGAAGAATTTCAGAAGGAGTCTCCCCGGTGTACGGTTTGAACCCCGTCAGCATCTCGTACATCGAAACGCCGAGAGAATAGACATCTCCCCTTGCGTCTGCTTTTCTGCCACGGAGCTGCTCGGGTGCAATATAGTGCAGAGAACCAAGTGCCTGGCCTTTGGTCTCCTTCAATTCATTTTCGAAAGCAGCAATTCCGAAATCTGCCACCTTAATGGCTCCATTCGGAAGAAGCATGATATTCTGCGGTTTAATATCGCGATGGATGATCCCGCGCTCGTGTGCGTGCTGTAGTGCATCCGCTATCTGCCGGGAAAAATGCAGCACCTGTTTCCATGGGATCGGATGCTTGCGCTCCATATACTGGCGCAGCGTAATACCGGAGATGAGCTCCATGACAAGATAGCTGACATCCTCGGTCTGGCTGACATCATAAACGGCTACAATACCCGGATGGGAAAGCTTGGCGACGGCATGCGCCTCAGCAAAGAACCTGCTGCTGATTTCTTCATCACCGAAAAGTTCATCACGAACGATTTTGACTGCTACTTCCCGGTTGAGACGCGTATCCATGGCACGGTAGACGATCGCCATGCCACCTTCACCGATTTTTTCGAGGATCTCATACCTGTCATCCAGCACAACGCCGAGATATTTTGTATAAGACCGTTCACTCATGATTTCACCACCAGTGCGATTGTGACGTTGTCGCCGGCACCGCGGGCATAGGTCTGTGAGAGTAAATCACGGCAACATTCTTCCGGGTCCGAATGGCGAAGACAGGTAGCAAGAATCTCATCATCGGTGACGAAATTACTCAATCCGTCACTGCAGAAGAGGAGCTCCTCCCCATCCTCCAGGGTAAGCTCAAAGATATCAGCCTCCGCATAGACATCACCGCCCAGAGCCCGTGTAATGACATTTTTGCGAGGATGTGTCCGTGCCTCTTCTTTGGTGATAAGGCCAGAATTGACATAAGCCTGCACCAGAGAATGGTCCTCCGTGACCTGTTCGATTGTTTTTTCTTTTCCGGAGATCAGATAGGCACGACTGTCTCCTATATTGACAAGATAAGAAGTGCCCGTCTCTGCCAGGAGCCCGCCGACAAGCGTTGTGCCAAGACCTGCATACTCCTCCGACATCTCAGAATAGCGCAGAATAATACCGTTTGCCTCGGTACAGGCTTCCTGCAGGATACGAATGATATCACCCGAATCTTTCTTGCCTGCAAGCCTGTTGCAGATGTATTTGCGAAATGCGTCATCTGCCAGTCTGGAGGCAAGACTCCCCGCCGCATGGCCTCCCATTCCATCGCAAACAGCAACAAGAAGGCTAACCGGAGAATCAATCTCATCAAAAGAAAAACAGTCCTGATTCTCTTTGCGCACGATTCCCTTGTCAGATATGCCGAAATACTTCATTTTTCTCTGCTCTTTTCAAACTTTCTTCGAAGCTGCCCGCACGAAGCGTCAATATCGCTCCCTAAACGGCGGCGCACTGTAACATTGACGCCGGATTCTTCCAGGATTTCGATAAATGCTTTCAGGTGTCCTTGCGTGGAAGGTTTGTATCGGGATTCCTCAACATGGTTGAGAGGAATCAGGTTGACATGTGCCCCCACTTCCTTTGCCCGCTGTACGAGAAGATGTGCATGCGTTTTGGTATCATTAACCCCATCGATCATGGCATATTCAAAGGAAACTCTGCGCCCTGTAGCTTCGGTATACCGACGGCATGCCTGCATCAGCGCATCTACCCCTCGCCTCTGATTAGCCGGCATTATTTTTGTTCTCGTTTCATCATCCGGAGCATGGAGAGATACGGCGAGTGTCAACTGCAGATTGAGAGCAGCCAGATCGTCAAACCGTTCAATCACTCCGCAGGTTGAAAGCGACACATGGCGCAGGCTGAGATTGAATACGTCCGGATGGTTCAGAAGGGACAGAAAACGAATCACATTGTCGTAATTGTCCAATGGTTCTCCTGTTCCCATCAGAACAACGTGGGAAATCTTCTCACCGCTGTCAAGCTGGGAACAGAGTACTTCATTAAGCATTTCCGAAGGTTCCATCTGCCGTACCAGACCACCAATGGTAGAAGCACAGAAAGCACACCCCTGCCGACACCCTACCTGAGTGGAAATACAGACGGTATTCCCGTAACGGTACTTCATGACGACGGTTTCAACCGCGTTCCCGTCGGCAAGCCCCCAGAGATATTTGATGGTACCATCTTTTTCGGAAACCTGTTTTCTCAGGACAGTGGGACGGTAAATACTGTATATTTCACCCAGGTGCGAACGAAGATCAAGAGGAAGATTCTTCATTTCATCAAATGAATCCACACCTCTCGCGAGCCAGTGGGAAACCTGCTTTGCACGAAATGCTGGAAGCCCCATGCTTTGAAACTCCACGGAAATCTCTTCCGGCAACATGGAAAGAATATCTTTCATTCCAGTTTCCTCAACACGCAGGCATAAAAACCATCTGTACCGTCAAGATGAGGCCAGAAAGTCTTTTCCTGCAGAATTTCAAAGCCGCAAATACCGTGGGAAATCATCTCATTTTCTTCCTCAAAAACAGTACATGTAGAATAGAGGAGTTTGCCCCCAGGCACAACATATCGGGAGACATTATCTGCAATTCTCTTCTGTACGGCAGGGAGCTTTTCGATCTCCTCATACGACTTCATGCGAATCTCCGGTTTTTTCCGGATGACGCCGAAACCGGAGCACGGCACATCGGCAATCACGAGATCAAATGCCTTCTCCAGTTCCGGAAGAAATCGGCCGGCATCTGCACAGCGAGTCTCTATAATGCTAATGCCGAGGCGTTCGGCTCCTTCGGAGATCAGGGAGAGTTTTTTCTCGTGAATATCACAGGAGAGTATTTTTCCCTCATTCTTCATCAGCACAGCCGCAGTAAAAGATTTTCCCCCCGGTGCGGCACAAACATCCAGTACCCGCATTCCCGGCTGAGGATCAGCCATTTCCACAGCGGTGTAAGCCGCAAGATCCTGCACATAAGTCTCCCCCGGTATAAAGGCTTCATGCCGATCAATCGAGGGTTCCGTATTATTTGCGGCAAGCAACGCTTCGGTAAAAGGTAACCCAAACCGGGCTTTCATTCGTTCAACAAACCAGCCCGGATGACTGTAACGGATTGAGAGATCTTCCGGGATGCTTAAGTCTCCGTCAGCAAGTTTTCTGAGAACAGCATTGACGAGTCCGCCGGCACTCGAAAAACCACAGGTACGGCAGAGTGCTACACTTTCAGAAACAGCAGCACGTGCAGGAATCCTGTCGCTGAAAAGAATCTGGTAGGCACCCAAACGGAGAATATTCCGTACAGGGAGATCCAGCTTTTTCTTCCCTGTAAGAAGAGCATCAATCCTATAATCCAGCAGCATATAGTTCTGCAGAACTCCAAGCGTGAGGCGGGACGCCAGACTGGCCTCCCGTTTATCAAGTTTTGCAAGCGCACTGTTGAGCGTCTGCTGAGACCAGGCTCCGCTGTCAAAGCAGCGATTCAGCACTGTGAGTGCAGTTGATCGTGCACCTGGCATCAAAGCTTATGCCCTCTCAGATAGTCCTCGGCACGCATTCGCTTTTTTCCCGGTGCCTGTACTTCGGTAAGAAGCACAGTCTCTCCATCACCGCAGGCAATTTCAATCCCGTCTTTCCCGGTGGAAACAATATTACCCGGAGCAAGCTCGGTACGCTGGTTTGTAAGCTGAGCGGAAAAAACCTTCAGTACCACACCGCCGAGTTCCGCTGTAGCAACAGGCCATGGCTGCAAACCGTAAACCCATTTGACTACCGCGCGTGCTGGTTTTGTAAAGTCAAGTGGGGAGAGGGATTTATCCAGCATAGATACATAGGTTGCCTGTGTCTCATCCTGAGGGGTGCGCGGTGCACAGCCTGCTTCTATTGCACGCACAGTTTTGATCAAAAGATTGGCACCAAGCTCCTTCAGCCTGTCATAGAGTTCACCGGAAGTCTCGTATTCGCCGATTTCTGTCTCTTCGGAATAGATAATATCTCCAGCATCCATCTCCGAGGAAAGATACATGGTAGTAACACCTGTTTTCTCGTCTCCGTTCAGCACTGACCACTGAATAGGAGCAGCGCCTCGATAACGCGGAAGAAGCGAACCATGCACATTAATAGTTCCGAGCGGCGGAACCGACAAAAGGTCATCCGGCAGAATTCTTCCGTAAGCTACCACAACCACGAGATCGGGTTTCAAGCTCTGTAGGATCGAGAGCGCAGTCCCGTCCCTCATTTTTTCAGGCTGAAAAACCGGAAGGGCATGCGCAAGGGCAAGCTCTTTGACCGGAGAAAAAGAAATCTCCATTCCCCTGCCTTTTGCTTTGTCCGGCTGTGTAAAAACGCCAATAATATCATATCCGTTTTTGAGCAATGCATCCAGTGATGCTGCAGCAAAATCCGGCGTACCCATAAAGACTATTCGCATCAGTTCAGTATTCTCCGCTTTGAATTTCTTCTTCTGTCAGCATCCGCTCAGCCAGCGCCGTAAACAATATCCCTTCGAGATGGTCAATTTCATGGCAAAAGCAGCGGGCTGTCAACCCTTCACCTTCACGCTCAAACCAGTTGCCATTCCTGTCCTGCGCACGAACAGTAACTTTTGCGGGACGCTTCACGAGGCCGAACTCTTCCGGCACACTGAGACATCCCTCAGACCCGCACTGTTCCCCTTCCGCTGAAATGATTTCAGGATTGATGAGTTCGAGCAGGATCTCCTCTTCCCCCTCCGGGACGTTGGTTTCCACCACAAGCACCACACGCCTTAGTACACCGACCTGTGGGGCTGCAAGCCCAACACCATTAGAAGTGCGCAGTGTTTCACCCATATCATCAAACAGCGTATGAAGACGCTGGTCAAATTTTGTGACAGGCCGGGAGACTTTATAGAGAGTCGGGTCCTCTTTTGTCAGTATATTTCGTAAAGCCATATGGTTCCTTTCCCGGTGCATGGGAATTCAGAATTCAGGATCATTGTCCGCATAAAAACAAATACCCCGAAATCTTTTATCCGTACTGCACTCTGTGATCACGCCTGACACCGCATTGCGGATGGCAGAATCGGATCTGCATTTAATGATTATTCTGTATCGAAATCTGTTATTCACCCGGACAACCGTGAGCGGTGTGGGCCCGAGAAATTCTGTTTTCTCCTTCCGTTGAAGAAGAAAAGCAAGCCTGTATTTAACAAAACGGCAGGCATCAACGACAGCCCGCTCTTCCGATCCTGAGGCTGTAATACTCAGAAGATCGGAAAAAGGCGGCGAATCCTGCAGTTTCCGCAGTACTATTTCAGACTGATAAAATGCGTCATAGTCCTGCCGCGCTGCCTGTTGAATCACCTCACTGGAAGGCGTAAATGTCTGAATTACAGCTCGTCCCGCCTTTTGTCCTCGTCCGCTGCGTCCGATTACCTGCGTAATTAAAGAAAATGTTTTCTCCGCAGCACGGAAATCGCCGGAATACAGACTCTGATCAGCTGAGAGGACTCCAACAAGCGTCACGTTTTCAAAATTCAGCCCTTTGGTCACCATCTGTGTACCGATCATGATCGGGATATTCTCTGTACGGAAACGCTCAAAGACCTGTTCATGAGTCACAGTGCCGGAAAGAACATCAGCATCCATGCGCAGAATTTCCGTCCCCGGGAAAAGCGAATGAAGTTCTTCTTCCACAAGCTGTGTTCCTGCTCCGATGTATTTGAGAATGCCGCCGCAGTCGGGGCAGGTCTCATCCACTCTGCGCGTGTAGCCACAATAATGACAAATAAGGCGCCGGTTCACACTGTGGTATGTCAGAGAGACACTGCAGTGAGGACATTTATAAACAAATCCGCATTCCCCGCAGGTAACAAGTTTATGTGCGCCGCGCCGGTTCAGAAAGAGGATACTCTGTTCTCCCCTTTCAAGGTTTTCATCAAGTTCTGCCCGGAGCGGAGCACTGATGCTGCCATCATTCCCACGTCGAAGTTCATTTTTCAGATCAACGATCTTGACCTCAGGGAGTTTCAGTTCGTTATACCGTCTGCGCAAAACAAAGTGTGAATACCGGCCATCCTCCGCAAAATACCTGGTCACGAGATCCGGAGTAGCAGATCCGAGCACAAGCAGACAGCCGCTTTTAAAGCAGCGATACTTGGCAACGTCTCTTGCATCGTAACGCGGATTGTTTTCAGACCGGTAGGTATCTTCCTGTTCCTCGTCAATAATAAGAATGCCAAGATTATCAACCGGTGCAAACACTGCGCTGCGAGTTCCGATTGCGACATGCGCACGTCCGCTCTTAAGACGCTTCCACTCGTCATAACGCTCACCCGGTGAGAGAGAAGAGTGAAGCACTGCAATATCATCACCGAAATAAGAGGAAAAAGTGTAAAGCATCTGAGGTGTCAGCGCAATTTCAGGTACAAGCAGTATGGCTGACTTGCCCCTCTTTAACACTGCGTCTATCAGGCGGATATAAACGCTTGTTTTCCCGCTGCCTGTAACTCCTTCCAGCAGAGAAACAGCAGCTTTTCCGGAAGAAGCAAGCACGTCAAGGCCTTCAAAAGCAGATTGCTGTTCATCATTGAGAACCGGCATCTTCTGCCTCACTCCCACGGAGAATTCCGGAATCCGGAAAACCTCCCGTTCGATCATCTCAGCAAGCCCCGAGGAAAGCAATTTTTTTACCGTCGTTCTTGCACAACCGGTAAAGAGCAGCAATTCCCGTAACGGCATCTCACCGTAGGGAGCAAGTTCACGCAGGATTCTGGCCTGAGCCGGAGCATGCTTCTGCATGGCCTCAGCAGCATCAAGTGCCTCTCTGGCGGAAACAGTCAACCGAATGACTTCGACCGTTTTATCACTGACGCGCCTGCGGCCTTCACGGTCAAACCATAATCCGGCTGGAAGCATAGCACGCACAGCGTCATAAACTGTACAGAAAAATCGTTCCCGCATAAAGAGAGCAAGCTGTATCTGCTGCGGCGTAAGGACAGGCTCGTCATCCAGAACTTCTGTAATATCTTTAAGTTTCCCGTAATCCGCCCTATCCGAAAGAGCCAACACAATGCCTTCACTCCGTCTGTTCCCTGCAGAAAAGGGTACAGCAACTCTTATTCCGGGCTGAACTCTTCCTTGAAGGACATTCGGAACTGCATATTCATACGGTTTGTCGATCCAGTAT
>JAGCAN010000211.1 GCA_017652685.1 Oscillospiraceae bacterium | reverse complement strand
TTTTCTTGCTCACCCGGCACTGGCTGTGGAGCAAAGCCGTCTGACTACAAACGATATGCTTGAAACTTCACGCCAGAATCTGATGGAAGCTCTTGCGCTGCTGGTCAATTTCAGCGATGAAAGCTTTTCTGCTGTTGAAGCGCGTGAGGATCGCGTAGACCAGTATGAAGATAAGATCGGCAGCTATCTGGTCCGTCTGAACTCCATGGAACTTAGCCGCTCACAGAGTATCGAGGTCTCTAAAATTCTGCACACACTCAGTGATTTTGAACGTATCAGCGATCATGCGATGAATATTGCGGAGGCTGCTCAGGAGATACACGAGAAAAAAATCCACTTTTCCGAGCAGGGCCAGTATGAATTGAACGTACTGTTACAGGCAATTTATGAGATCCTGCGTCTTTCCTTTAACGCTTTTTCTGCTAATGATACAAGTCTTGCCTATCGTGTTGAGCCGCTGGAGGAGCATATCGACGAAATGTGTGATGAAATGAAGCTTCACCATGTCGAGCGTTTGCAGACGGGTGTATGCTCTATTGACATCGGCTTTGTTTATAATGATCTGCTGACAAACCTCGAGCGTGTGGCTGATCATTGCTCCAATGTGGCCCTCGCCGTAATTGAGACGGAAGAGAACGCCTTTGACGCACACGACTATGTAATCCGCGTGCGTGAGCAGCGAGAGCACCATTTTGATACATACTACAATGAATACTGTGAGAAATTTGTAATATAGCAGGAAGAGCTTGAGCCGATTGTTAACATAATATATAGCACCTGCAAGGCAACAAACTCCTGAAGCAGCATCTGGTTTTATACCATCTCTGTTTCAGGAGTTTTTCTGTTGAAATGTTATTTCCGGTTTCCCTGCTTGCGCGCTAAAGAAACGACTTTATCGACTTCATCGACCTTTTGCGGCGAAAGAGGATAGAGTCTATAAATAATATTCTTCCGGGTCGTTAAAGTCGACAAAGTCGATGATACCTCTGCTGAGCAGAAATCATCGACTTTTCATTTTTGTTTTTTATATCTGCCCAAAGGACAGAATATCCTTTTTACGCAAAGAAATTTTGCGTTTTGCTGTTTATAAATCCGTTTCGCCACTTTATCTTGCATTTTGCTAAATTCAAGGGGTTACTATGGTATAATACGCTCGCATGCAGGAGCTGGCCCGACGCATATCATAGAACTAGCAAAAATCAGATACAGAGGTGATTATTTAAGTATGACACTACATGATTTTCTTAATAATCTGGAGAACATCAAAGGTGATGGAAAGGAGTATTCCGCCAGGTGTCCCGCTCACAATGACAGGAAAAACAGTCTCTCCGTTTCACAGACCACAGACGGAAAGATCCTTCTCCACTGCCATGCCGGATGCACACCGGAGGCAGTTGTTTCAGCAATGGGATTTACCATGAATGATCTTTTCCCCGAAAGGGAGGGCTGTCAGGATGGCACGAAAAAAACACCACCGGAAAGAGGACAGGTGACAGATGAATATGTCTATTTTGATGCTTCCGGTGTTCCGGTGCTGAAAAAGATACGCCTGGAATATTCCGACGGAAAAAGCTTTTACTGGCAGGCATTTGACGGAACTTCCTGGAAAAACGGACGACATGGAATCATACCCCCGCTTTTCAACCAGAACGCGATCCCCAACACCAGGGATGTTTTCATTGTGGAGGGGGAGAAAGATGTACTGACGATGAAACGGGTGGGGTTTACCGCGATCTCACTACCGGACGGAGCCGGCAGTAAATGGAGGGAAGAATACGGCCCCCTGTTTCACGGCAAAGAAGTCTATATCATTCCGGATAATGATGCCGCAGGCGCAGGATATGCCGCAATGCTTGCCGAGAACCTGTTTCGATACGCAGACCATGTAAAAATCCTGGATCTGCGCACCGAGTGGCCTTCTATCTGGGAGAAAGGCGACATCTCAGATTTCTGTGAAACCTATGGAGAAGAAGAGACCGCAGCCGCCGTCACCCAGATGATAAAACAGGCTTCTCCCTGGCTGCCGAATCATATTGCGCAACCTCGGTTCACAGCAAAAAGAGCATCCGAATTTGGAGAAGACAATACCTGCTTTGTCTGGTATCCTTATATCCCCATCGGCGACTACAGTGTTCTGATGGCAGAAGGCGGGACAGGAAAAACAATGTTCTGCTGCGGTATTGCAGCTTCCCTGAGCCGAAATGAGCCTCTCCCGGGTGACGGTGTGAATCTCTCTCCTCCCGACAGGAATATCCTTCTCATCAGCGCAGAAGACAGAGGAGAACTCTTAAAAAAACGCCTGAAGGAATCTGGTGCCGTCCTCGACAGAATACTCATTCTCGACTGTATAGACAGTGAAGGTCTGAACTTCAACGAAGGCATCGGTGACTTCCACCGTATGCTGAAGGACGCAGATCCAAACCTTGTCATCATTGATCCCTGGCATGCTTTCCTCGGCGAAAAGGTAGACATCAACAGGGTAAATGCTCTTCGCCCAGTCCTGCAAAAGCTGGCAAACATCGCAAAAGATGTGAGGTGCGGCATGATCCTTGTCTCCCATGTTAACAAGCGTGCACAAGGTGAGAACATCAATAATTCCGCGACCGGCTCTGTCGATCTGATCAATGCAGCCCGGTCAGCATTCAAAATTGTAAAGTGCGACCTGCCCGGTAATGAGGATCTGCGCATCGCCGTACACACCAAAAGCAACTACGCCCGTGAAGGCAAATCCGTCTGCTACACTATTACGGAGGGAGGCGGTGTCCGATGGAGCGGATTCAGCGAGATTACCAGAGGCATGCTGGAAGAAGCCAACCGTTCCCACAAATCTCCTTTCACTTATCTGCAAGAACGTGAGGAAGCCCGAAATGAGGAAGATGCTCTTGCCGATGCTATCCGCGAAATCTCTGTGGAAGGTAAGACCATAAATGTCAGCTACAAAGAAATGCAGGACAAATACGGTGAATTGATCTTCGGCCGCTCACAGCCGATCAGGGCACTGGAAAAACTTGCCGCCAGAATTTATGTGGAAGGAATTACAATTGTAACGCACAAATCCGTCAAATATGGCGGCAAATCCCGCAACGGCTTCTCCGTCACGAGAAAAGACCCTTTTTCTCCCTCCGCAGCATAAACCTTCAAAAGGCCGATGGTACCTCACGGCAAACCATCGGCCTGTCTGTTTTCTCTTTACTCTTCGGTTTCTTCTCCCTTTATACAGTCCTCATCACGGCGGGATAGTTTCCATCCCCAGTAATCGGCTTTCAGCTTCTTCAGATTGCCGGTTATTTTCGACAGAAAGATCTGCTCCAGGACCTCCTGGTTGGATATACGAAACTTTTCCTTTCCAGGCTCGGGATACTCCTCGAGAATATCCAGATCACCCATTACTTTTTTGAACTCCAGGGAAAACGGATCCACTTCCAGATAGGATTTCTCAGGCCTGGAGGCCAGTGTGAGATATGCATTCAGCACATGCCAGAATTCAGCCGGCGCTTTTTCCAGCATATAGGTCAGGGGGAATTTCGCTTCTCCGACAATAAGGTTTGCCGCAGCTTCCTGAGAAAGCCCGGTACATTCCGCCACATACAGCAGCGGAAACTCTACTGTGGGGCTAAACGTTTCCGATGTCAGATAAAAACGGGATACTCCAAAGACATCACAGATTCTGTCAATGACATCAGACGGAATTGTTTTCGTTTTTCCAGTACAGTAATTGGTAGCTGTCTGTCTGTTTACCCCGATTCTTTTGCCGAATTCGGTATAGCTCAGGTGATTCTTCCACCTCAGCTCCTCCAGCTTCTCACAAATAGGAAATCGAAATTTCTTTTTGCTGCTGCTTTTTGGCATCTGAGCTCCTCCAGGATTCACAATGCGGAATCCTCCGGGAAATAGCGGTGATACAGATTGACGATCCCGCACTTCCAGCATAGCAGAAGTGCAAACACAGAGCCAACAGCCGTCTGCATAACCTGGAAGGGGAACTTTGCAACCGCGTAAGCCGGGGTGCTGTAAATATAAGCGCGCCCGATGGTATATCCCGTAAATGTGATAATCCAACCGAGAACAGCACCAACGATGGAGCCTCTTTCCGGGTGGTGTGCGAAAAACTTATGTACACAAAGCGAAATCACAACCGCCTGCAGGCCATGCACTACAAGAGAGACAAACATAGGCGCCGGGTAAAACAGCATATCACCGATAAATGCACCGACCCCGCCTACGAGAAACGCGCTCAAGGGATCCAGCAGTATGGCAGCCGTAACGATAATGACATCATTGAGATACATATGACCGCCGGGTACCGGAATACTCAGCACACTGGTGCTCATGATGATATTCATAGCCATCAGCAGTGCTGTGACCGTCATTTTACGAACAGAAAACTGACTTTCTTTCATTCAGAATCACTCCCAACTTTGAGGATAGCTGGATTATAAACCTATTCTGGTCATATTTCTATAGTCAGTTTTGTACTTTTTTATAAGGTCAGTTTGTTTCACAAGGGAGCTGTACAGAGAAAGGATTTATGCCGTGACGGCTTTTCTCAGATTTTTCCCTTACTGTAGATCAGGGGACTCTTTACTCCATTTGACGGAGGCAGACTGTATTCCGGACATCGCGCGTACCGAATCAAGAAAAGCGTCGATGTCTCTATCTGTAAAAAGCGTAATATCTGCCCGGTAACCTGATTCTGACGCACTGTCCATACGAATCTGCAGATTTCTGATCAGCATTCTCCTGTCTTTACAGCAACGAAGTACTGCATCCAGCGAATTCTTATTCCTGTACAACAGCTCAATAATTACTTCCGGACGCTGCCTGATCTGAATTCCGAATCTCGAAAGAAATGTCTCCGTAATCAAAACGAGAATCGTTCCGAGGATACCGCCTTCATAAAAACCGCTTCCAATTGCAAGGCCTATGATACCTGTTGTCCAAAGGCCGGCAGCAGTCGTCAAACCCTTGATGGTCATTTTTTTGGTTACGATAATCGTCCCCATACCGATAAAACCAAGGCCGGTAATAATCTGCCCGCTGATTCGGGTAATATCGGCCGGAAGATGGAGCCCAAGAACCAGATATTGACCGGTAATCGCTGCAACTGCACCGCTCAGGCACACAAGAATATGTGTCCTGATACCAGCAGGTCGGTTTTTTGCAGAGCGCTCCAGACCGATCACCATACCGCAGAGAAAAGTTGTCAAAAGCCGCACCAACAGCGATGCAAAATCCAACCCACGTAAAGCACGAAATAATTCAAGCATTTTACAGTTTCCTCATGTATTCTTTCAGGATATCAGTTCCTGCACAGAGTTCACACATTCCAGTTCAGCTACCGAGCTAAGCATTGCGGAATGAGAACTGTTGTCACGGCTCATCTGAAGGACAAAAATGGCCGAAGCCGGGGAGCCGCTTACTTCCACGTCAATATCAAATACTTTTGCATTCTGCTCCTCAATCAGAGCCGTAATGCTTTCCAGGTGTTCAAGTGTATCAAATTCTACATTCAATGTTATATTCCGTAACCGCCGTTTAAAAAGAAATTCCAAAGGAACCATAACATTCAAAGTAAGCACAATAAGCATGAGAACAAGAATTACACACTCATAAAACCCGGCTCCTGCAGCAAGGCTCATACAGACTGTGGCTAGTAATCCTGTCGCAGTAGTAAGACCTTTCACCTGCTGATGAGCCACTTTCAGGATCATTCCTGTTCCGAGGAACCCTATCCCGGTAATGGTCTGAGAGGCAAGTCGTGAGGCATCGAACTTTCCGCCCACTGCAGCAACAGCTTCAGACCAGGCACCCTGGATCATTTCATTTTCATATAGTGTCAGCAATACTGCAAGCACTGAGCCGAGACTGATGAGCATGTAAGTACGAAGCCCGGCAGCACAGCCATTTTTTGAACGGCCGTATCCGATAACTCCGCCACATAAAAGCGCAAGCAGGAGGCGGAATATCATACCCGGAAAGCTAAAAGTCCGGAAAGGGTCTAAGATTGGCAGCATAGAACAATACCTTTCTGATCAAATACCATATTCATGAAAATCCCTGTAAAAAGGCCTTCAGATTTTTTAATCATACTCTGTCAAAAATTTCCCATATTTGTATTATACTACTATTCACCAGGAAAAGCCAGCTGAAAAACTAAGATGATTAAAACCCATATTGAAAGCAAAACAGCTCTTCCTTAAAAGAAAGGTTACCAGGTTACGAGACATCAAAAAAAGCTGTGAATCCTGTCACCTGTGGAAACAAAAAAGCAGGAGAAAAGCAACCGTGCTCTTCTCCTGCCTGAATACAATAATGATATTCTGTTCTTCAGTTCCACCAGATCAGCTTGACGCTGCCACCACGCAGATGGCCGCTGATAAAATCCGACATCGGCATCATAACATTCTCCTGCCCGTCGCACACATTATAGAAATGGAAGATATTTTCCTGCTCACGATAATACCCGACAAAGTGCGGGATTCTTCCTTCGTGATAGCGAAAGATCCCCATAGAGCTCTCCCGTGCCTGCGCAGCTGCAGCGTCCCGGCCATGTACTTCCTGCCAACCCGGGAGATACTTCGTCAGGCATTTGCGCATGACATGCATTAATGTAGGCCCTGGCATATGGAGAAGATGCATCCCATCCATCTCCCGCAGCAGATCTTCAAACTGCAGATTTTGCCCTCTGTGCCGGCAGAGATTAAATACCGCAATAGGGCCACAGCTGTTTTCTTTCGCAGGGATGGTGCGGTAAATATATCCTGACAGCAAATCCTGATTCTGGATATATCCGTCCGTTGTCCATGCCTCATGGTTATTGCATCCTGCGGCCTTCTCTGCCCGAAGGGTCTCCCGTTCTATCACCATGCCTGTCTCTCCCGAGATCTGTTTTACTGTACGAATTATAGCAGATCATACCATCAAAAAACAACCTTTTTTGATCATTTTTTTCTTCAGAAAATTAACGCTGTGTACGTATTTTTGCTTTACAGTGATCAAACTTTCCTTTTTTCTTGGGTTTTTCCTTGTTTTTGTAAAAAATTAGTTATTTTGCACCTTGTTTTTTCCTGCGGTTAGCACTATAATCCCATTCGTATGGGCAGAAGCATTTTAAATAGATTTTTTGCAAAAAACACCTTGTTTCTGCACATTTTTCATAAAGGAGAAATATTATGCCTACGAAAAAAAATGAGTCTTCCAAAGAAACCAAGAAGGCCCCTCTCGCAATAGAAAAGGAAGAAAAGAAAGCTGCCCCGACAAGAACCCGGAAAAAGGCTGATCCCAAGCCTGAAAAGGAACCCACAGTTGCAGCCGAAAAAGAAGTTCCTGCAGCCGAACCCGTAAAGGAAGCTGTAAAGGCGGCGAAGAAGCCCGCTGCAAAGACCGCTAAGAAAGCTGCTGAGCCGGCAAAAAAAGAGCCCGTTTCCGAGCCTGTAAAAGAAGCAGTTAAGACAGCCAAAAAAGCCGACGCTGAAAAGCCGAAAGCAGAAGCTGCAAAACCCGCTGAAAAGAAAGCTGCTGCGAAAAAGCCTGCAGCCAAAAGAACGGCAAAGAAACCCGCCCCTGCAGCTGAGGCAGCTCCTGCAGAAGTGCCAGTTGTGGAGGTCGCTCCTGTTGAAGAGCCTGTTGTAGAGGTTACTCCTGTTGAAACTGTTCCCGAAGAAGTGGTTTCTGCGGAAATTCCTGCTGCAGAACCTGTCGTGGAAGAAGCCGCTCCGGCTGAGCCTGCTGCAGAGACTGCTGAAGCAGAAGCTGAGCCTGTTGAAGTGATCGGTGGACCGCAGGAAGAGCTTCCCCAGCCGCGCAGAAGCGTCGCCTTTATCGGCTCCGAATGCTACCCGTTTGTGAAAACCGGAGGCCTCGGCGATGTTATGTATGCACTTCCGAAAGCCCTGAGTCGCCAGAACTGCGATGTCAAGGTCATTCTGCCGCGTTATAAATGCATCCCGTGGGAGTATCAGGAAAAGATGGTCTATCGCGGTGCTTTCTCCATGAACCTTTGCTCCGATGGCCGTTCCTTCTACGTCGGTATTATGGAATATGTATGGGATGGCGTGGTATACGATTTCATCGATAATGATGAGTTCTTCAGCTGGGGCAATCCTTACACCAATCTGGTAGACGATATCCCCAAGTTCTGCTACTTTGCCAAAGCAGCTCTTGCAGCACTGAACTATCTGGAATGGGTGCCGGATGTCATCCATTGCCATGACTGGCAAACAGGCCTTGTTCCGCTCTATCTGCGCACACAGTTCGCCGGCACACCGGTCGGCAGGGCTAAAGTGATGATGACCATCCACAACCTGCGCTTCCAGGGCGTCTACAACATTCCGACGATCAAATACTGGTCCGGCCTGGATGACTGGCTTTTCAATATCGATGTTCTGAAGCAGAACTATGTCGATGCCAACATGTTTAAAGGCGGACTCGCTTTTGCCGATATGATCACTACGGTAAGCGGCACCTATGCCGGCGAGATTCAGACACCTTTCTACGGAGAAGGCCTGGATGCGCATCTGCGTCATCATTCCTACAAACTGCGCGGTATTGTCAACGGTATCGATTGTGACCTCTGGAACAGCAAAACAGATACGCTGCTGGCAGCAAACTATGATCTCTCCGATGTTCTGGCAAAGAAGAGAGAAAACAAGCGTGCCCTTCAGGAACGGCTCGGCCTTGAGGTAGATGAAGGAAAATTCGTCATCGGCCTGATCTCCCGCCTGACAGACCAGAAGGGGCTTGACCTCGTGAATGCCATCCTCCCGCAAATTATTGACGGCAACACCCAGGTTGTCGTTCTCGGTACGGGTGATGCCCGCTATGAGGATTCCTTCCGCTATTACGAAAACGCTTACAAGGGCAGTGTCTGCTCCAACATCATGTATGACGAGAGCAGAGCCCATCAGATTTATGCCGGAGCGGATGCACTGCTTGTTCCCAGCCTGTTTGAGCCATGCGGCCTTACGCAGCTCATCGCCATGCGCTACGGCACAGTGCCTATCGTACGTGAAACGGGTGGCCTGAAAGACACCGTGCAGCCTTACAATCAGTACACGGATGACGGCAACGGCTTTACCTTTGACCGTTACGAAACCGGGCTGCTGCTCGATGCCATCAACCGCGCAAAGACCGTTTACTTTACCGACCGCTGGCGCTGGGATGAAATGGTACAGCGTGACATGGCAAAGGATGTCTCCTGGGAGAATTCCGCCAAGCAGTATCGCTCACTGTATCTCGAACTCAGACCGTAATTACCCGAAAAAAATTCAGGGCAGGATTTCCTGCCCTGTTTTTTCATGCTATGAATTGCAGATAGCCTTCTGCAATGCTTCAGAAAGATCGGCTAATTCCTCCGGCCGAACCCTGCAGACAGCCCTATCAAAGGTGAAAAAGCCGTTCGTCTCATCTTCCACATCGGAAACCTGCGTATATACTGTTCCGCAAAGGCCTTTTTCCACAAGCGGAGGAAGCTGTTTCCCATAGAGATCCCGCAGGGCAGCAATAAATTCTTCTCTCGTTTCAAACTTCTTATAACCATAGGTCTTCTCCCGGTTGAAGCTGTGCTCCGGAATCTTCCAAACATATCCCCCAAACTCCGAGAGAAACTGCGGAAGCGGCTTTTTCCCAAGGTGCAGCTTTTCGAAATAGATGTGGAGGCTGTCAACATCGCTTTTGTTCTGATGAAACCAGCCCGATGTACTGTCGATAAAGCGGGTGGAATCCAGCTCTTTCAGTTTATCATAAGCTTCATCTGCACAGAATTGCCCCCAGCCTTCGTTAAAGATCGTCCACAGGCAGATGCAGGGATGGTTTTCGAGCGCTGCAATGGTTCCTTCCATAGCTTTCAGAAATTCTTTCCGTGTATCAGGGTCGCGGTGCATACCGCGATCGTTTCTTTTCTGAAAATGCAGAGTCGGGAGAACCGTATCCCTCAAATAGCGGTAATCCCCATTGTTGACCATATCCTGGAAGACAACCATCCCCAGTCTGTCACAGTCGTAATAGAACAGCTCAGGCTCAACCTTGATATGTTTGCGCAGCATATTGAAGCCGAGTGCCTTCATCGCCAGAATATCCGTTTCAAACCCCTGTACACCTGCAGGTGTATAAAGGCCATCGCTCCAGTATCCCTGATCCAGAAGGCCATTGAAAAAATACGGTTTTCCATTCAGGCAGAGACGCGGAATCCCGTTAATAGTCTGCACGGCCAGTGTACGAAGAGCAAAATAGCTTTCCACCCGATCTTCCCCGGACAAAACCGTAAAGTGATAGAGATACGGTGCTTCCGGGCTCCACAGTTTCGGCTGCTGCAGCGTGAATTTCACCTTCCCGCTACGAATTGCATATTCCTGCCCATCCAGCAACAGCACGCCGGATTCAGCGCCATCTGTCGTAATTTCAGCCCAGTTCTCTCCGGTGAGAACTTTGATGTGAGAAATATAATGGTCCGGTACAGGTTCCAGCCAAACCGTCTGCCAGATGCCGGAACAGGGTGTATACCACATACCACCCCGGTTTCGGCTCTGCTTTCCCCAGGGAAACTGTAAAGAAAGGTCATTGACGGTTCGGACTTCAAGGCTGTTGTTCCCTTCACACAAAACATCCGTTATTTCTGCTGAAAAAGGCAGGTATCCGTTCCGGGAACGGCATACTTCGCTGCCATTCACCAGCACAACGGTGTCACGGCTAACAGCCCCGAAATGGATCAGAATCCTTTTTCCCTGCCATCCGCCCGGCAAGGAAAACTCTCTTCTGTAAAGCAGAAGATCGCCCGGTTCAGGAGGAGCTTTAATGCCTGACAGGAGACTCTCCGGACAGAAGGGAACAAGGATCTGTTCTTTGCAGACTTTCCCGGGAGACGTCCCGGCTTTCTGTATTTCCAGGTCCCATTTACCATTCAGGCAAAGCCAGTCTTTCCGAACCATCTGCGGCCTTGGATAGACATTCCAAGGGATTTCGGGGATGGCTCTCCCCTCTTCTGTGTACATCCTCTCCATATTTCTCTCCCGGTTGTAAAACCTGTCAATACTATTTCTGTTTACGGTTTTCTTTCAATGTTTAAATTATACAGGAATCCACTATACCCTGCAAGCGAAGATTCCCGTATAAAGCAAAAAGGGCACCCGAAGGTGCCCTAAATACTGTTGAATCAGAGATACAGATTAGTCGTAAAGGTTCTGAGCGATCTCAGGATCGTCCATGTTCTCCGCGGTGTACCACTGGCAGCCAGTGTCAACATCAGAAACCTCAACGCCGGTTGCAGCATCGTAGCAAAGCTGAACAAGTGCAGCACCCATGGCAACAGGAGCCTGAGTGATAGCACCGAACAGAGTTCCATCTGCTACAGCAGCCTTGATGACAGCACCGGAGTCGAAGCCAGCGCCAAGAATGTCATTCTCACCAGTGCCAAGAACCTGCAGGTTCTCATTTGCAGAGATAATGGCTTCAGCAGAGTGCTGGTTGGAGCCGTAAATTGCAATGGTGTCATCCTTGCTCATCAGCGTGTTGCAGTCGATCAGGGAGAGCTCGGAGGTAACCTGTGCAGGAACGAGAGTCTCGATAATGACTTTGCCGTTATCGTCGGAAGTGACATTTGCACCGTTCACATAAGCGGCATCGCCTTCGAGCTTCACGGTGAAGCCGTCAGCAGCGCACAGCTCTGCAAACTTGTCGATGAAGCCGAGGCCACGGCTTACAACAGAGTCGGAAACGTTGTCCTGAGCGGAAACGCCAATACGGACAGCACCTTCTGCAGCGGCAATACGAGCGGAGAGAGCTTCATACATCTTCTCTGCAGCCAGTGCACCAGCATTGTAGTTGTTGGTCGCAGCATTTGCCCAGATTGCGCCTTCCGGAGCACCGGGAACGCCAGAGTCAAAACCAATGATAGGAATACCGGCAGCCTGAGCGGTAGCAATGGCATCCAGGCAGGTCTCAGTGGACAGAGCTGCAAGACCAATAGCTGCGGGCTTAGCAGCAATAGCAGAGTTCAGCTGGGACAGCTGCTCATCATAAGCAGATTCATTGGCTGGGCCAACAAAGTTGATGGTGACACCGAGCTCGGCTGCTTTCTCTTCAGAGCCCTTCAGAACTGCCTGCCAGTACTGATGCTGGAAGCCCTTGGAGACGATTTCGAAATGCAGATCTTCTGCAAATGCGGCGACAGACACGCTGAGAATCAGCATGAGTGCCAGAACGATGGCTAATGCTTTTTTCATGGGGAATCCTCCTAAAAATATTTTTATGTTAACCGCTTTGCGGAAAACACCATTTTGGATTGAATTTATAAAAATTATAGCATTGCTTTTTCTTTAAGTCAATCTGTGGTTTAGCCTTTTTTCCTGTTTTTCAGAACATCGATATAGATGGCAAAAATCAGAACCAGACCTGTAATGATGTTCTGCCAGTCCTGTCCCAAGCCGATTTTCGGAAGCCCATTTTTCAGCAGTGTCAGAATGAGTATGCCAAGTAGCGTGCCGAAAACACTGCCTACACCGCCTGTCATTGAGGTGCCTCCGATAATCGCCCCGCCGATCGCATCCAATTCGAGACCGGCACCGGAACCGGGCGTAATTGAAGATGTGGTTGCACAGACATAGGCAATACCCGCAACTCCTGCAAAGAAACCGGAGATGATATAGGCGGACATCTGAAATTTGATGACATTCACACCTGAAAGGCGGGCAGCTTCCTTATTGGAACCGATCGCAATGATATAACGGCCCACACGTGTTTTATTAAGAATGATAGACATTATAATGACGGCCAGGAGAATCGGTATGACGCCTACAGGAATGGGAGTCTTTTTCCCGCTGGAATTTGCAACCATCAGTTTAAAGATATTGCGGAACCACCCGTCCGGGGATGAACGAGCCGGCCAGTTCACAGCTCCCCCGCAGACGACCGACCCAAGCCCTCGTGTGATCAGCATCGTACAAAGTGTTGCGATAAATGCGGGCAGATTCATGACCGATACCAGAAAACCATTCAATACACCAAAGACCAGGCCACAGGCAATCGTAACAAGCATACCTGCCCAGGTCGGCACACCGAGCTTCGTGATGCAGTAGCCGCCGATCAGGGCATAGCAGACCATGCCGGTTCCGACCGACAGATCATTGCCTCCGGATATCAGGCAAAACGTGACCCCGATAGCAATGAAGCAAAAGTAGTAGAAAGAGTCCAGCAGGGTGACTACTGTAGAAAATTTACGGAAATCACGGCTGAAGATGCTGAAAATAGCTGTCAAAACGACAACGACCGCAAGCACAACGATCCTCTGAAGATCAAATTTGCGGGAAGAATTCCCACTCAATTTCATGTTCTGCATGAGTTACCTCCTGATTTTCAATCGTTGGCCAAGGTCTTTATCGACGCCGCTGGCTACTGCGAATATCCGCATATACCGCCAGCGCAACGATAATACCGGTAATAATATACTGCCAGTCAGGGCTAAACTTCATAGCGTTGATTCCAACACGCAGCAGCGCAATAATCAGTATACCGATTAACCCGCCGCTGACGGAGGCAACACCACCTGCCATGGAGGTTCCGCCCATCACACATGCCGCTATAGCATTGTTGTTGAATGCGTCACCGCCGGCAGTAGTCACCTTTGTGTTTACACCCACATAGAGAATTGCTGCAATCCCTGCCAGCGTTCCGCAGATGATGTAGGCAAGGGCTTCCCATTTACGGGTATCAACACCGGACAAACGCACCGCTTCCCGGTTGGAACCAATACAGAGAATGTATCGACCGATCCGGCTACGGTTCAGGATGATTGAACATATGATGGCAACGGTCAGAAGAATAATCAGGCCTGTAGGAATACCGTTGTAATTGATAAGTCTCCTGTACCAGTCATTGGCTGACCCGGTGCTGGGCCAACTGACTCCGGCGGATTTTGTTGCCAGGGACCCAATACCCTGCGCAATACGCATGGAAGCCATGGAGGAGATAAACGAAGGAAGCTTCATGTAGGCAACCATGATGCCATTCATAACACCGAATGTCAGGCCGACAAGTATACTGATGAGCAGGCACAGCCCCAGGGGCAGCCCGCCTACCACAAGCAACTGGCCTGCTACCAGTGCCGCACAATACATGACCGGGCCGATCGAAAAATCGATGCCACCCGTAGCGATGACGAACATGACGCCGATGGTCAGAAAACCCATAAAGTCGACGCTGTTCAACACGTTCATAATGTCAACTGAGCCCAGAACGCGTCCGCTAAACAATGAGAACAGCAGATACAGCGCAATCAAAACACCAACCAGAATAATTCTGTTGAACCCAAGTGTTTTGACGAGGGGATTACTCTTGAATTTTTCCATATTCTCGTCCTCCCGTTATCTCAGCGTCGCAGCATGCATGATCTTTTCCTGCGTAGCCTCGGCAATATCAAATTCTGCCGTTTTACGGCCTTCACACATGACAATAATGCGGTCGCTCATACGCAGAACCTCGGGCATTTCCGAAGAAATCATGATAATGGACTTGCCTTCAGCAGCCAATTCCGACATCAGATGATAGATCTCATTTTTGGCACCAACATCGATGCCTCGGGTCGGTTCATCAAAAATCAGAATGTCACAGTTACGTACCAGCCATTTAGCGATAACCACTTTCTGCTGGTTGCCGCCGGAAAGATTTATAACCAGCTGATCAATGCTCGGCGTCTTTGTTTGAAGCCGCTCCACATATTTCAGCGTGGCATTATTCTCTTTTTTCTTGTCGATCAGGCGGCCTTTCACGAACTCTTCAAGGCTGGCAAGCGTGGAGTTCTCTGCGACCGTCTTGCC
>JAGCAN010000210.1 GCA_017652685.1 Oscillospiraceae bacterium | reverse complement strand
GCTTCTGATGTACACGGTAAAAACAAGGGAAATGCCATACGGCCTCATGGTTACGGCCAGTCACAATCCCGCGATATACAACGGCGTAAAAGTCTTCACAAGCGGAGGGCGTGATGCTGACCGGACTGTGACGGACAGGATCGAGGCTGAAATTGCAGCCACCAGCCTGGAAAGCATTCAAACCATTGATTATGATGCGGCACTGGAGCAGGGGCTTGTTCGGGAGGAAAATCCCGCCAACGAATATATAGACAGCATTCTTGACCTGATTGATACCCGTGCCATCCGTGACGCACATCTGAAGATTGCACTGGATCCGATGTATGGTGTCAGTCAGACCAGCCTTCGTACCATTCTTGCTACCTGCCGTTGTGATCTTGAAGTGATCCATGACCGTCATGACACCCTTTTCGGAGGGAAGCTGCCGGCCCCGAATGCCGTGACACTCTCCGCACTTGCCTATGTTGTCAAAGACAGCCGATGCAATTTCGGCATTGCAACCGACGGCGATGCCGACCGCCTTGGCGTAATCGATGAGAAAGGCGGGTTTCTCCATCCCAATCATCTGCTTGTCCTGCTGTACTATTATCTCGTCAAAGTTCGCGGTTGGGAAGGGCCCTGCGTGCGCAACAATTCAACTACCCATCTGCTGGATCGTGTGGCGGAAGGCCTTGGCCAGCACTGCTACGAGGTGCCGGTCGGTTTCAAGTATGTTTCTGCCAAAATGGCCGAAACCGGGGCCATCATCGGCGGTGAGAGTTCCGGCGGCCTGTCGGTGCGCGGCCATATCTCCGGGAAGGATGGGATCTATGCCGCAGCACTTCTGGCGGAAATGATAGCGGTTACGGGCAAATCCATTACCGAGCTGTATCGTGAGATCACGGAACAGTACGGAGCCCTCTACTATCGGGAGGCAGACTTCCGTATGACGCCGGAGCACAAAATTGCCTTGCAGGAACTGCTGTTTGACCGGCAGCTGCTGCCGGCCATTGACCAGATTGATAAAATTGACCGGTCAGACGGTGTAAAACTCTTGTTCCGGGACGGAAGCTGGGTGATCTGTCGGTTTTCCGGTACGGAGCCGCTACTGCGCATGGCAGCTGAGGCTGCGAGCGGAGAACAGGCACAACACTGCATTGAAACCTGGCGCGATTTTCTGGATCTGTAACAAATATAAAAAAAGCGGGGGGAAGCAAGATGCTTCTCCTCTGCAGATGCTGGGAAAAAGAATATGAATCATACAATTCGTCCACATTCTCTGCATGACCGCCTTCTGACAGCCGTGTTGCTTTGCTGGGTGCTGCCGGTGCTGGGAGTCATGGCACTTGCCGGTATTCTGATCGGCAGGAACTATGAAAATACCTCCCGGCAGGATCTGGAAGGACGGGCAGTCAATGCTCTGGAGCAGACAGCACTGCGTCTGGATACGGTTTTTGAAGATTCCAAGGAGGTATCCTACGACGGCGTCGTGCGCAATTCCTACCGTCTCTATCAGAAAGACGGGGACAAAGCTGCTTTCTACCGCACGGTAAACGATTATCTGAATCAGAATTTTGCCCGGAATGAGCGGGTTCTGGCTGCTTTCCTCTCTTTCTGGGAAGAACCCGATGTCCGCCCTTATGCCGCTTCAAGAGCAGATTACGGATACAGTGCCCAGCGCGAATACCGGGAGGGAATTGAGCAGGATCTTCTGGAAAAAATGAGCAGGATCGATACGGGAATTCTTCTGCTGGAATACAGCGGGGAACTGTATCTGGCAAGAAATCTGCTTGACAGCCATTTCCGGCCTTACGCTACCGTGGTTCTGCTTTGTGACAGGGATGTCCTGTTCCAGGCTCTCGAGCCGGTATGGCAGGTCAGCGAAGCAGTCACATTGTGTATCGACGATGCGCTTCTTCTCTCCGGGCACGGAGATCTTCGCACGATAAATAGCGATCCGGTGATTCCGGATGGATATTCCTTTACCGATACGGTATCCGGCCATACCCTTTGCCTTACGGCGGAAATTGCTCCGTTTGATTTCTGGCGGGAAGCCCCGGAGATCCGTATAGCGGGTCTGTTTGTGGCTCTTCTGGCGATTCCTCTGCTGTTTGTTGTGCTTTTGCTGTTTCGTCGGCACATTACAAAACCGGTTGAAACGCTGGTGGCAGCCAGCAAGCACCTTCAGAACGGAGAACGGGGTTTTACCATTGAGGAAAAGGCAGACAGCAGCGAGTTTGAAACACTTTTTGACCATTTCAACACCATGTCTGCAGAACTGAAAAATCAGTTTGAGCGTTCCTATCAGGAACAGCAGGCTCTTCAGCAGGCTCGCATGAAAGCCTTGCAGTCACAGATCAACCCTCATTTTCTGAACAATACGCTTGAGATTATCAACTGGGAAGCGCGTCTTGCGGAAAATGATCGCGTCAGTGCCATGATAGAAGCGTTATCTGTCATGATGGACGGAGCGCTTGCACGGGACGGGCGCAGCCGTATCCCGCTTCGGGAGGAACTCCGCTATGTGGATGCCTATCTCTATATCATCCGGGAACGGCTTGGTGAGCGGCTGATCGTGATCCGCGAGATTGACGATACCATGATGAATGTTATGGTTCCCCGTCTGATTCTTCAGCCGCTGGCGGAGAATGCCGTAGAACATGATCTTACACCCCGGCACGGAGGAACGCTCTGTCTGCGCGTATACCGAGACGATACGAATGCCGTGATCGAAGTGGAGCATGACGGCGTCATGAGTGAGGAAGACCGGTTATCGGTCGAAACCATGTTGAGTTCCGCTGCCTCAGACACGGAGATCTCAGGCCAGGTGGGCCTCAGAAATGTCCGGCAAAGGCTGAGCCTGCTCTATGGGGAGAAGGGAACGCTGAGTCTGACACAGTCTGGACCGGATAAAATCCTTGCCAGGGTGTGCTTTCCGCTAACGGATTGACGGTTCTTGCAGATCTTCCCAACAAGAGACAAGAAAGAGCAAGCAGAAATCTTCTGCTTGCTCTTTTTTTGGGGTATAATAAACACAACGATATCCAATCAGAAGATATCAAATAAATACCTATGAAGGAGAAACAAAAATGAAAAAAGCACTCGCGCTGCTGCTGGCTCTTGTCATGGTTTTGAGCCTTGGTTCCTTTGCCTTCGCAGATTCCGTAACCCTCAATGTTATCACCTCTTACGGCGGTGATGACGGCAACCGCGGCAATTTTGAAGCGGCTGTAAAAGCGTATGAAGCATCCACCGGCAACAAGGTGAACGACGGATCCGCTACCTCCAACGAGGAATGGAAAGCAAAAGTTCTGACCGACTTTGAGACGGGTTCCGAGCCTGACGTTCTGTTCTATTTCACCAATGCCGATGC
>JAGCAN010000209.1 GCA_017652685.1 Oscillospiraceae bacterium | reverse complement strand
TGAACACCCCTGAAAATGTTATCATCCTGCAGGATCACAAGGGCCACGACGCCGTGATGAACGCGATTCTTGAAATGGCCGAGCACAAGCTCAAGCGGCTAAACGAGAGAAATCGTGTCCCACTTCCCCTCAGCGATCTGCTGATAGGCATGCAGTGTGGCGGCTCCGACGCCTTCTCTGGCATCACAGCCAATCCCACGGCGGGCTATGCGGCGGATCTCATCGTTTCCGGCGGCGGAACCGTCATGTTTTCTGAGGTTACTGAGGTGCGTGATGGTGTGCAGTTCATAGCCCACCGCTGTATTGATGAAAAGGTGGGCGCACGTCTGGTTGAAGAAATGAAGTGGTATGACAGGTACTTACGCGCAGGCGGTGTGGATCGCGGCGCGAATACCACTCCGGGCAACAAAAAGGGCGGCCTTTCGAATATCATCGAAAAATCCATGGGGTCCATCGCCAAGTCCGGCACTTCCCCCATCGTGGAGGTCCTATCCCCCGGTGAAAAGCCCACGAAACACGGCGAGATCTTCGCTGCGACACCCGCCTCCGACCTCTTTTGCGGCACCAGCCAGCTCGCCAGCGGCATGGGCCTGCAGGTCTTTATGACCGGGCGTGGCACGCCTTACGGGCTCGCCGCGGCACCGGTGATTAAGGTTTGCTCCCGCAGCGAGATGAAGGACCAGTGGCCCGATATCATTGACTATGACGCCGGACCCGCTGCTCTCGGCAAGGCAACCATCGCCGAACAGGGGGAGGAAATGTTCCGCTATATACTCGATGTTGCCAGCGGCCGCAAGCAGCCCTATTCCGAGCAGTATCGGTGGCATAACGATATCTGTATCTTCAACCCGGCCCCAATCACATAAACAGTAAAAGGAGAGTCTTTATGAACGCTATACTCAGAAAAGACGCCGATCAGATTATAAAAGAGAGCATTGCTGCGGTGCTGCCCGATGAAGCCGTGCGCCGTACGCTCAAGGACTATAAACCCAATAAGGGCAGAACCCTGCTTGTCGCCACGGGCAAGGCAGCCTGGCAGATGGCTAAGGCAGCGGTGGATACTATGGGACGCGTGGATGGCGGAGTTGTAGTCACCAAGTACGAACACGTCATGGGTGAGATTCCTGACGTTGTCTGCTATGAGGCAGGACACCCCGTACCCGACGAAAACAGCTTTGCGGCAACGAAAAAAGCGCTGGAGCTGGTAGAAAACCTCAGCGCAGAGGATACGGTGATCTTCCTGATCTCCGGCGGCGGCAGTGCCCTGTTTGAACTGCCCCGAATTCCCGGCGAGGAACTGCAGGATATTACCCGTCAGCTTCTGGCAAGCGGTGCAGACATTGTGGAAATGAATACCATCCGCAAACGCCTTTCTGCTGTCAAAGGCGGGCGCTTCGCTCTGGCCTGCGCCCCTGCGAAGGTTTTGAGCATCGTTTTAAGCGATATCCTGGGAGATCCTCTGGACATGATTGCAAGCGGGCCTGCCTATCCTGACAGCAGTACCTGTGCGGAAGCAAGGGCCATAGCAAAAAAATACGGGCTGAAGCTCAGTGCTGATGCCGGAAAGCTTCTGGATGAGGAGACGCCCAAAGAATTGACGAACGTTGAGACCCATATCAACGGCTCTGTGCGTGAACTCTGTGTTGCGGCAGCGGCTTCCGCTGAAAAGCTTGGCTATGAACCGGTGTTTCTCACCGATCAGCTCAACTGCGAGGCGCGAGAGGCGGGTAGCTTCCTTGCCAGCATCCACAAGAGCCATACCTCATCCGGCAAATCCGTTGCATTTATCGCAGGCGGTGAAACGGTTGTGCACTTGACCGGTCACGGTCTCGGAGGCCGAAATCAGGAGTTGGCGCTGGCAGCGGCTCCCGGCATTGCGGGTATTCCCGGTGCAGCGATTTTCTCCATTGGCAGCGATGGGACGGACGGACCTACAGACGCTGCCGGCGGCTATACCGACGGGGAAAGTGTTGCGGAACTGAGCATGCAGGGATTAAGCGTGTTTGAGGTCTTAAAAAACAACGACGCCTATCACGCACTGGAGAAGATCGGCGGTCTGATCATCACCGGTCCAACCGGGACAAATGTCAACGATGTTGCCGTCGCGCTGCTGCGCACGGAATAAGGAGGGAAAGAAATGGCTCTGCATATCAAAGCAGAGGCAAACCGCTGCTTTTTGTGTAAAAAGCCTCTGTGCCAGGAGGGCTGCCCCATTCATACACCGATTCCCACAGTAATTCAGCTCTTCAAGGAAAACAAGCTGATGGAAGCAGGCGAAGTGCTTTTCAACAACAACCCGATGTCCGTTGTTTGCTCAATCGTCTGTGACCATGGGAACCAGTGTATGGGCCACTGCATCCAGGGGAAAAAGGGTAACCCGATCCAGTTTTATGAGATCGAAAAATTTATCTCTGATGCTTATCTTGACCGCATGGACACTGCCACGCCAACCGATAAGAAGGACGCCGTCGCCGTCATCGGCAGTGGCCCCGCTGGCATGACTGTTGCAATCATCCTTGCCAAGGCCGGATACCGCGTCACGATCTTTGAAGAGCGGAACATGGTCGGTGGTATGCTCCGTTATGGCATCCCCGATTATCGCCTGCCGAACAGTCTGCTGGACCGCTTCCGTGATAAGCTGCTGGAACTGGGCGTACAGATAAGGACCCATGTAGTTCTGGGTGGCGACCTCTTTATGGAGGACCTCTTCCGCGACGGCTACGCTTCTGTCTTCATCGGTACAGGTGCCTGGCGACCTGCACGCCTCGGTATCCAGGGCGAGTCCCTGGCAAATGTGCATTTTGG
>JAGCAN010000208.1 GCA_017652685.1 Oscillospiraceae bacterium | reverse complement strand
TATACCGGGGAAGACCAGCTTCCGGAGATCCGGGCGGTCTATGCCGCAGAGGAAAACAAGGCGGGGGCAAAGCTGGCCGTTGAGCTGGAAAAACTGAAGAACTTCTTCCCTGCGGAGGAGTATCATCAGAAATACCTGGACAAGAACCCCGGCGGCTACTGCCATATCCCGGGCAGGTTTTTCAGTCTCGGGCAGAAATAACAGCAATATTTGTGCACCGTGCACAAAAGAAAACTGTATATTTTGTACAAAATGTCAATAGACAAAGCCTCTTTTCTTTAGTATACTTTGTTCAAGAAAACAAAAGTTTATATATATAGCCGATGATCCCGGAGCGGAATGGATCTGCACCAAAAGGGAGTTCCTCCATTAGGAATATAAATGAGATAAGAGTGTGTGCATGGAGACGGGGTCCGCGAGAGAAGTCGGCAGAAAAAAAGAGAAAGAGAGGTAACCAGGATGCTCGATACGAAAGTAACAGAGAAATAACCCTTGGCTGTTGTAGGTGAAAGATGCGACGGTCAAGGGTTATTTCTTTTTTTAAATCAATTTTCTGTTTTACAGGGTTTTCAGGCAGGCAGAGTCAGCTCTGCTTTTTTTGCGCGCTGAAGAAAACAGCACAGAGGCAACTGCCCCTGTGCTGCTTTTTACAGAACCGTTCTCTGCAGATCAGTTATGCGTTTTTCGGAATGGTGTGTGTACGGAGATAGCGGAGAAATACCTCCAGCCCTGCCCGGTTGAGCGTTTTGCCGTTGGAGGAGGCATAGCGCGGGAGAAGCTGAACGCTCTCACTGAGCTCGTCCGACGAGTTGAGAAAGTAGGACTGCGTATCCCGGCAGACCATCTGAACCCAGTCATTCCCGTCGCTGACACGCGTAACCGTCAGCCCGTCACTCCCGTTATAGCCGGGGATAATCGACGGAAGGCTGCAGCAGATCACAATGGTGTCCGGGCTCGCGGATTTGATCTCCTTGATCAGATTGTCGTAATAGGTGATGAACGTATTTTCATCTACGTTGGCAAGCCCGTCTTCCCCGATGGCAATCACCAGGATATCCGGTTTGGAGATCATCGCTGCACTGACGGGGGAAATCTCGCTTCCGTCATTGGGGTAACGGATCACGGCATTGGGAAGATTATCCATCTTCAGGCTGCCGGTGGGAGAACCCCAGACCTGTGCCGAGTCGACCAGGCCGAGATCACGGAGAGCGATATAGGTGCTGTCCACCAGGAAGGTTATCCGCTTCACATAGCTGTCGCCTCCGTCGGCCGTCTCCCCGAGAAGGTGGAGCGCTCCGCGGGAGATCCCGCTTCCGAGCGCACTGGAGGAGAGATCCGCCTGTCCGGTCTGGGGCGTGCTGTAGAGCGAATAATCATAGGTTTTCTCGGGCGGCGTATAGCGATGGAACATCGCAAAAATCATACCGACTCCTATAAAGAGCAGGCAGATCACGATGCCGAAAGCCCAGACCATATTTTTCAGTGTCGAAATTCTGTTCTGTTTCATGTCAGTATAGCATACCTTCGGCACCGTAAGAATGCCGAAGGTATGAGGAAAGGATATTTCTTATTCTGCTTCTGCGGCCTTTGCCTCTGCAATGACCTTTTCCTGGACGTTGCCGGGAGCTTCCTGGTAACGGACAAACTTGCAGGTGAAGGTGCCGCTGCCCTGGGTCATGGAACGGAGGTCGATGGTATAGGTGCTCATCTCGGCCATCGGAACTTCGGCTTCAATGGTGGTCATGCCGTCATCAGCGGGCATGGAACCCATCATGGTGCCGCGGCGCTTGGAGTTGATGTCGCCGATGATTGCGCCCTGGTACTCGTCGGGGATGGTGACGAAGAGCTGGCCGATCGGCTCAAGGATCGTCGGCTTTGCCTTGGGAATACCATCCTGATAGGCGAGGCGGGCAGCCGTCTGGAATGCCATATCATTCGAGTCAACCGGGTGGTAGGAGCCGTCGTACAGGGTGGCCTTGAGGCCGACGAGCGGGTATCCTGCCAGAACGCCCTTCTGAACGGCGTTGCGGAGGCCCTTTTCAACAGACGGGAAGAAGTTTTTCGGAACGGATCCGCCGAAGACTTCCTCGGCGAAAATCATATCGTCCTGCTCTTCCTGCGGCTCGAAACGGATCCACACATCACCGAACTGGCCGCTGCCGCCGGACTGCTTCTTGTGGCGGCCGTGGGCTTCGACCTTGCTCTTGATCTTCTCGCGATAGGCAACGCGGGCGGGCAGAAGCTCGGTCTCCACGTTGTAGAGGTTCTTGAGCTTGGAGCAGAGGACGCCGATCTGGATATCGCCGGCACCGGAAATGACCATCTGGTGCGTCTCGGGGTTGCTGAAGAGAGAGAAGGAAATGTCTTCCTCGTTGAGCTTGGAGAGGCCGGCTGCGACCTTGTCGTCCTGGCCCTTGGTCTTCGGGGCAATTGCCATGGAGTACATCGGTTCGGGAACTTCGATGGCCGGGAGTTCGATATCGTCCTTGGAATCGGTGAGCGTGTCGCCGGTCTTCCAGTCCATCTTGCCGACAGCAACAATGTCGCCGCAGCAGGCATCGGGAACTTCAACATTCTTCTTGCCCGTCATGGTGTAGAGGCGGCCGAGCTTGTCGCTGGAGGAAGCACGGACGTTGCGCAGCGTCATGCCCGCCGTAACATTGCCGGACATCACTTTTACGAGGCTGTATTTGCCGAACTTGTCGGAGATCGTCTTGAACACGAAGCCGACAACCGGATCTGCCTTCTCTTCGGGAGCCGGGCAATAGTCGCAGATGCCCTGCAGCATTGCCTCGGTACCGACGTTGGTCATCGCATCACTTGCGAACACGGGGACGACCGCGCGCTCAGCCACACCGACCTTCAGGCCTTCAATGATATCCTTCTCGTCGAGCTCCATCGTCTCGAAGAACTTTTCCATCAGCTCTTCGGTTGCACCGGCGGCTGCTTCCATCAGCTCGGCACGCAGATCTTCCACATGGCCTGCATCGGCTGCCGGAACAGACGTCTTGGTCGTCTTTGCACCGTTGGTTGCATAGCAGGTGTTGTGGACGAGGTCGATAACACCCTTGCCGTCGCTCGTGGGAATGGTGACCGGGCAGACAATGCTGCCGTATTTCTTC
>JAGCAN010000207.1 GCA_017652685.1 Oscillospiraceae bacterium | reverse complement strand
TGGATACACACAGCTTCAACAAAACAATGCTGGACAATATGATTGAGCGCGGAGATATCGATCCGCTGATCATTGTAACGCCGACCTTCTATGTGGAGGATGACTTCCGTGACACGGGGCTCGATCCGCTGACGTATTCTTTCCGGGAAGAACTGCGCAACGATCTGATGCCTGCTGTTGAGAGCCGCTATTCCACCTGGGCAGAGAGCGCGGATGAAGACGGCTTTGCTGCTTCACGGGATCACCGTGCTTTTGCAGGCCTTTCACGCGGGGCGGTGACGACCTATCACTCAGCTTTCTGCGGTAGCCTTGACTGGTTTTCGTGGTTCGGGACCTTCAGTGGAAGCCGGACGGACAGGGAATATTTTGAACAGACGATCCGAAGTGAAGAATTCCGTGATCTGCCGATCCATTACCTGTATGTTACTTCCGGTGTGTTTGATTTTGCCCTGCCGCGGCAGCTGCAGGATACGGAAGCGCTTCTCTCTATCGAACCGCGACTTACAACGGGAGTGAATACGGATCTTGATGTTTTCCCGATGCGGTATCATTCCATCGGAAACTGGCACCTTGCACTTTATAACTTTTTGCAGAGGATTTTTTAAATGGCACTGATTTCGATTATACCGGATTTTTATCCGACGGGGGACGCCCGCCTGCTGGCCAGGGCAGAGGAACTGAAACCTGTTCTGCATCACGCAATCAAAGAGCCGATCGGCGCTTTCAAACTGAAGGAGCGTTACAGCTCTGAAAAAAATGACCTTGTGCTGCACCATCTGCCGCATATTACCATGGGTAAAGGAGAAAACATCTGCCTGGACTTTGGAGAGCATCTGGTAGGCCATGTTACGCTGGAACTCTCCTATTCCGGCAGCCATCCGGATGCACCGGCTTTTCTGAAGCTGAAGTTTGCAGAAAACTTTCGGGAACTGAGTGAAAACTCGCTGGAATACGCCGGCTGGCTTTCCAAAAGTTGGATTCAGGAGGAATATGTGCACGTCGATGTCCTGCCTGCGAGGCTGGTATTACCGAGGCGATATGCATTCCGCTACCTGAAGATCACCATGATGGATACCTCTCCAAAATATAAGCTTCTGGTGAAGCATGCAGAGTGTATGACAGAGACAGCGGCAGAGACAGCCAGAGCAAAAATGCTGCAGACCGGGGACGAAATGCTGGACAGAATCTACAGCGTGAGCCTGAAGACCCTGTCCGATTGTATGCAGGAAGTGTTTGAGGATGGGCCGAAGCGTGACCGCCGCCTCTGGGTGGGAGACTTCCGGCTTCAGGCTCTGACCAACTATGTTTCTTTCAAAAACTATGATCTGGTAAAGCGCTGTCTTTATCTTTTCGGTGGAAGCAGGTTTCCGGACGGGCGTGTCAGTGCCTGTCTGTTCACCAACCCAACGGTGGAAGCGGATGATACCTATCTCATGGATTATTCGCTGATGTACGTTATAGCGTTGGAGGAATATCTCCAGGAGACGGGCGATGAGGAAGCCCTTCATGACCTTTACGATATTGCCATGCAGCAGATCGAATACGCCGTGCGTCAGTGCGGCCCGGACGACATTGTGAATGAACAGGCTGTGAAAGACACCTTTATTGACTGGGGTGATGATCTGGAGAAAACAGCTTGTGCACAGGGGGTGCTGATTGTCGCCCTTCGATATGCCAGAAGACTGGCCAGAAGAAGGAATGACTGGTCACAGGCAAACTGGCTGCTGCAGCGGCATGACGCCTTGAGAAAAGCTGCAAACCAGCACTTCTGGCAGGAAGAAAAGGAGTGCTTTGTCTCCAACGGGCAGGTTTCGGAAGCAAGCCAGATCTGGATGGTGCTTGCCGATGTGGTGGAACCGGAAAAAGCGGAAAAAGCCATGCGCAAAGCACTCACCCTGAAGGAAGGACCCGGTATGCAGACGCCGTATCTGCATCACTATTATATGATGGCGCTGCTGCGCGCAGGTCTGAGAGAAGAGGCAATCAATCATCTGAAAGAATACTGGGGCGGCATGCTGGATGCCGGCGCAGATACCTTCTGGGAATGCTGGGATGGGAAAGACCCTGATCGATCTCCCTACGGTGGCAGTGTTGTGAACAGCTATTGCCATGCCTGGAGCTGTACCCCGGCCTATATTATTGAGCGATTCCTGCTGACAGGAGAAGAATCGATACAATAAACAAATATACCACAAAATAAAAGTCTCCCCGCTGTTCTGAACAGATCAGAATGGCGGGGAGATCGATTATCTGTATGTAATTTTATGCTTTGATAACCGGGCGGTTGGAAGCTTTCCGGAGAGCATTGAATTCTTCGAGGAGCTTTGCTTCGGCTTCTTTTTCAGCCTTCTTCTGCGCATCGGTCAGCTTGGCGATACGGGCCTCTTCCGCTTTGGCGGCATCAGCCTGCTTTTTCAACTCAGCCTGGTAGGCTTCTTCGCCTTCTTCGATACGAATCTTTTCTTCTGCGGAGATGTATTTGCGACCCTCTGCCTTGGCTGCAGCCTTCTGATCTTCCACGATGGCCTTGTGGTCCAGCTTGCCGAATTTCTCAACCTTCATGAAGAGGAAGACCAGGAAAATCCCAAGGTAACAAAGCGTCTCACCACCGATAAAGACCCACGGCATGGCGGAGCGGAGCGCCGTATTGGTCTGCAGGGTGGAAATATCATAGTTCACGGCACTGAGCACTGCATTCAGCACGCCGGTAGTCAGGCCGGTCATTCCTGCAATGATGGCTCCGTAAATCGTCATGGAAAGCCCGTCGGTTCGAGATCCGTTGATGGCTTCCTGATGGTCCAGAATATCTGCAAGAAGCGCAAGGGAAAGATACATGGCAGGGGTGGAACCGAGTGCCTTGATGACAAAGGAGACGATAACAACAACCCAGTTGGAAGGTGCCAGCATGCCGATCGCGCCGCCGATGGTTGCCACCACTGCGCCGCAGAGGATCGCTTTGGCCTTGCTGCCCAGCTTGTTTGCGAGGGGAAGAGCAATCACCATGCCAATAGCTGTCGGAATAGCGCCGATAATAGCCAGTGTACCCTGTAGCTGCCCGCCATAGGAGACGGTGTAGTTGCCCTGCGCATCCGGGAACATGGCTGTGCAGAAGTAATTCTGGGAGACATTCTTGATCATGCCGCCGAACTGGTAAAGGAAGAAGAAGACCATCATGATGATCCAGAACTTGTCGTGCAGGCAGATCTTCGCCTGCTCGCCTGTGGGCAGAGCTTTCTTTTCATTGCCTTCGTTTCCGGCTGTCTCCTCTGTGACGCGTTCACGGGTGAAGAAGTATTCAATCAAAACGCCGACGAAGGTGATAATGATCAGGGCAATGACAAAGACCTTCCAGTGGTTCTGGGAAGTACCTGCGTCGTAAATAGCAGCCCCTGTCTCATCCACATAATACTGGATCTTTCCGGCATCGTTGGTGACCGGAGTGCCCTTTCCGCTCATGTCATAAACGAACAGCAGGTGGAGGAAGAAAGGCAGCACCATGGCGCTCAGCCCCATGGCAGCAAGCATAGTGGCGTTGGAGATCGTAGCGAGCAGACCGCGGTCTTTGCTGTTGCGGGTGGAGAGGCTGACCAGCGCCGCGTGGGGGGTATAATACATCGGATAGGCGAAAGCGAACCACAGGTTATAGCCGATTGCAATGCAAACCAGAGCACCTGTATGCCATGATTCGTTTGCTGCATTGTAAGGACAGAAGACAAACAGGAACAGCAGTGCAATCAGGCTGAGCGGAACGGAAAGCAGAATCAGCGGCCGTGCCTTGCCTGCTTTTGAGACATTGTTGTCCATCAGTTTACCAACGATGATATTGCCGATGACAACAAAGATCACCGAAAGAACCGGTAGCCAGGTGAAGAAGCCCTTTGCCCATGTGTTGATATGCAGCACATCGGACATGTACTTGTTGAAGTAGTTTGCCATGACGGAGTTGGCCAGCAGGGCAAGTGTGGGCCCTACAAGATAGCCGATTGCCCCTTCAGGGAACAGGGTTACATTGTTTTTTCTGATCAGGCTTGGCGGGAGCTTTTCATAAAACCCGGTC
>JAGCAN010000206.1 GCA_017652685.1 Oscillospiraceae bacterium | reverse complement strand
TCTCCCTTATCGAGCCCTTTGTCTTTAGTCTCCGCATTACCGGGACCATAAAAAGAGACAGAACTGCCATTCACAAAATTTTCCATGCTTTCTTCAGCGTCCAAAAAAGCATGGAACTACTGCCGAAGATCTACGATGATGACTTTTTCAATGCCTTCCCGGGCAGCCAGTTCTTTGATTCGATCCGCCAGTTTTGCAAACTGGCCCGCGGCATACTGCTGGCTGCCGGATATGTTCAGAGTGTCCATGCCATCCGTTTTCGGGTAATAGGAAGGGGTGTAAGTTCTACCCGGCCGGTAGCTCTGCTCTTTCAGTTCATATTCCCCTTTGGTTACAAAGCGGATGTTTCCCGGAAGTTCGTCTTTGCTTTCCCGGTCGAGAGAATAATAATACTGGGACGGATCCAGCTCTTCTGCCGTTGCATAGAACGAAACGGCAAAACAGAGGACCATCAAAACGGCTAGACTGCGCAGCCAATATCGATTCATTCAGTTGCCTCCAGTTTGTTATTTAATTGCCATTTTATGCGATATTGCGGATCCCGTCAAGGTATTCAGTGAAACACCAGCGAACAGATGATGATTTGTCAATGTGGTTTACTGCAGGTATTTGCTCAGTATAAGGTTTACGTTATTTTTCATAGCCATGGCTTTTTCTTCATTATATTTTTTAGTAACGGATGAATAAAATGTCGGTAAAATCGGAATATAACAATCTCAAAAAGGCAGGCATAATATTTGCAAAAGGACTTGCATATCGTTAGTAAGCATGCTATAATGCGTCTCGCTGTAAGGCAAGGGGCATTAGCACAGTTGGTAGCGCGCGACATTCGCATTGTCGAGGTCAGGGGTTCGACTCCCCTATGCTCCACCACAATTTGTCCGAAAACGCTAAGTTTTCGGACTTTTTTTGCATTAATTTTTCCTTTTTGGCGGCATTTTGACATAAAAAAAGGGGATTCTCCCCTCAGATTTCCGCCATTTGGAGCAATTTGGGCAGACTTATCCTTTTGAATCTTTGGATCAGTGCTTTGACGCCTCCACAAATCGTGATGGCCCGGCGAATATCATATCCCAAACAGCTGAGAGCGTATTCAGCTGTTACTTTTTCCTTGCCCTTGCACAGGAAGTAACTGGCTCCATCATAATGTTTGATAGTTCCGAAAGGGTGCTCGCTAGTTTGCTGGCGCTGTTTTTGTTTGAGGATGTCCCTGCGGATAAAAATCATGACACGTTTTTCAGCTCTACCAATTTTACCGAAATTATTTAGATTTTTGCTGCTCTTTCCATTGAAGGGAATCTGCTGAAGCGGATATTGACCTGAACCGTACATTCTCACCGGCACATATGTGCTATTGTGACCAATACTCACATGCTTGGCCGCCTTTGAATCCGTACACCGATTCGGACAGGTTCTGCACGCTTCCCGACTTGAAAATTCAGTCCCGTATTTCGTCTCTTTCTGCTTCAATAACTGCCTGCCCATCGGGCAGGTCACGGTTCCATCTTCATGCCGTATAAAGCAGCTGACTGAGCTCAGTTCCTGCACTTCGATCCGAATGTTTCCTCCAGACAGGCAACGGGGTAAAACACCGGCGTGCAGGCAACGCTGTATGTCTTCAGGTTTTGTGGATTTTGTATCTTCTTCCGTGATCTCGGCTGCTTTATATTCCATTGATATGACCCGATCTTCCCGATCCTGAATAAATCCCACATCCGCGGCGGTTCCGTGTAGAAGGCATTCCTCAATGTCTGCCAGGCTTTCAAATCCCTTATCCGCAATTACTTTGACGCTGTCCAGACCGATTTCCTGCTTACATTTCTCTGTTGTCGGATTTATTCTTCCCCGGTCACTGGAATTATTCGTTACGTCAAAATCCACGATCATATGGCTCGAGGCATCTACAGCGGTCTGCACATTATAGCAGGCTTTGATCCCACCTTCTTTAGCGGGCATCATCCCGGCCTCCGGATCTGTAAACAGTAGCGCCCCACGGCCACTTTCGGCCAGCTCCTTCAGACACTGCTCGTGAAACGCGATTCGTTCCTTCAGCTTTTCCGGATCTGGCAGATGATCCTTGTCCAGATCCAGCGCCATAGGTTTATTCAGCCTCTTCTCGTGCAGGTCATTTTCATCCAGTGTCTGTAAGTATCTTTCTACCGCTTCTAACTGAGCTTTCGCATATTCCAGCTTCTTGCGGGCTATTTCCGCGCTGACTGCTTTCTTCTTCCCGTTCACTGCACGGATGGTCGTTCCGTCCAGACAAAGCGTTTCAGCATCCATCAGCTTCATATCTTTGCAGGCGCGTACAAATACAAGAAATACCTTTTTCAGAGCTTTCCTGTTATCTTTCCGAAAGTCGGCAATCGTGTTATGATCCGGTACCAGTCGATTGAGCAGGAAGAACAATTCAATATTTCTGCCACATTCCCGCTCCAGCTTTCGCGAAGATCGGATTCCATTCAAATATCCATACATATACAGCTTGATCAGATCTTGTGGGGCATATGCGGGCCTTCCCGTATGCGCGGGTTCTGTTCGTTTGAATCCTAGTTCCGTTATATCCAGGCTATCTGCAAATACTTCAATAAACCGCGCCGGGCTATTCTCCGGTACTTCTTCCTCGATGCTCCATATCCCCATCATAATCTGTCGACTGTCTTTACCGGTAATATATCCCACATCGATTCCACCCTTCTATTTTTTCCCTACTTTCTATATTCGACACACTTCCTCTTTTCCCTTTTGGTTTCTTCATCTTTTTTAGGTTTCAGACAGTCTGACCACAATCCGTCTGAGAATTCCAGTTTTCAGACGGGTTTTTTATATGCAAAGCACGCAAGATGGTATCGAGCCAAAATTGCGGGAAAAGAGGGGATTCATCCCTCAGATTCCACGATTTTTTAGCAAAACGATCCTGAGAAAGCGTTCTATAAGCTTTTGAGCGCAACCGCAGATATAGATTGCCCTTCGGATCCCTGTAAAGGCAAAATATTGCTTCTTTATCCATTTTTGATGTGAACAGGACCTTGCTCGATGTGAACAGTATGCCGGACAGACGCATAAAAAACTGCGGAGCATTAACTCCGCAAAAAAGTCTTCGATGCCGTTAAAATAGCTGCTTATGTATGATTCTCCTTCATATTCAGATTCATTTTGTTCAATACCAGAAGGGATGCGATCAATAGAACTACTCCGACTGCCAACGCGATCCACGGTGTTTGAGTGAAACCGGCGATCAGATAGCCAACCGCGCATACCACCGCTACCAGGGTAGCGTACGGCAGCTGTGTTTCCACATGCTGGATGTGCTGACAGGATGCGCCGGTGGAGGCCAGGATCGTCGTATCGGAGATCGGGGAACAATGGTCGCCGTACACAGAACCTGCCAGAGTTGCTCCCAGCGTGGGAATCAGCAGCCCACTTGCGCCGTCAGCAGCGCAGATCATCGTGACGATCGGGATCAGCATGCCGAAAGTGCCCCAAGAGGTGCCCATGGAAAAGCTCATGGCGGCGGCTACGATAAAGATCAGGAAAGGCAGGAATCCTAGAGGAAGATTGGCCGTGCTGACGAAGCTGGAAATGAATTCTCCCGTGCCAATCAGCTGACGGCATACACCGCCCAGACTCCAGGACAGAATCAGGATCAGCATGGGCGGCACAATATTGGATATGCCGCTGACGATGTTGGTCATAAACTCCCTGGGGGTCATCAGACTGCGGGGGATATACAGCAGGAAAGCAGTCAAAAGCCCCGCGAAAGCACCCAGTGTCAAGCCTGCGGTGGGGTTGTAGCCGATTGCCTCAGAGAAGGGCGTGCCTCGGAAGAACCCGCCCACATAGGCCATGCCTAGAATGGCGCACACAATCAGCACCAGGATGGGCAGTACCAGATCGATTACACGGCCTTTCGATGGCGCGGCGTTTATGGCTTCGTCGCTGTCTTCTGCAGCGGCCTGCTGCGCGGCTGCCAGTTCTGCGTGCTTCATGGGGCCAAAGTCTTTGCCGGTCCAGCAGATGAAGAGCACCATAAAGATGGTCAGCAGTGCATAGAGGTTATAGGGGATAGTAGAAAGGAATACGTTGAATCCGTTGGTCTGGCTGACCTCGCTAGCCACTGCTACCGCCCAACTCGACACGGGAGCGATGATACAGACAGGAGCAGCTGTGGCGTCGATCACATAAGCTAACTTTTCGCGGGAGATGCGAAGCCGGTCTGTGATCGGGCGCATGACGGTACCGACCGTCAGGCAGTTGAAACCGTCATCGATGAAGATCAGAACACCCAGCAGAGAGGTGGCAAAGCTGGCAGATCGTTTGGTTTTGAGGCGCTTTCCCGCCCATCGTCCGTAGGCCTCGCTGCCCCCTGATTTAGAAACCAGGCTCACCACCGCCCACAGCAGCGCCAGGAAGATAATCATGTAGGCATTGTCAGCGATCTTTGCATACATCATATCGAATGTTGTCGCTACTGCTGATACGATCGTCCCGCCTCCCGAAAAGCTGTAAATCAGCATGCCCGAAAACAGACCGATAAACAGCGAGGAATAAACCTCCTTGGTGAGCAGCGCCAGTACGATCGCAATAATGGGTGGCAGAATGGACAGCCATCCTGTTTCGATCATTGTAAACTCCATGGAACCCCTCCGATCTATGCTTTTCAGTTTGATAGAATCGCAATAAAGAAGCTGTATCCGGAACGAAGTGATTTTAGTATAACATGAAGCCGTTATTATTTCTACAAAAAGCTTTACGAAAAGCTTTACGATTGGA
>JAGCAN010000205.1 GCA_017652685.1 Oscillospiraceae bacterium | reverse complement strand
TGGCGGTGGACAGGCAGTCGGCATACGTCCCGTCTTCACAGATGATGGTGACCGATAAAAGCCCGTTTGTCGTCGGATATCCGCTGGAGGTATTTAGAATGTGGTGGTATTTCGGGTTTGCAGGCATGAAATTCTGATAAGAGCCGGTGGTCACAATGGCGGCTTCCCCGATCGACAGAATTCCCAGGTAGCCAGCGGGGTTGCTCGGATCGGTAATGCCGACGCTCCAGTTGTTGCCGTCCGGCTTCCTGCCGAGCGTCTGGATGTTCCCTGCAAGAGAGACCAGACCGCTCTCCACACCGTTTTTCCGCATCGCGTCGATCGCATATTTTGCGGCGCATCCCCGTGCACAGGAAGCGAAACTCAGCCTCCCGTATTCCGGAAAGATGACAGCGTAGGTTCCGGAGGTCGGGAACTTCGAAATCGTCATTTCCTTCATGCAAAGAAGGGAAAGATCCTCGCTGATTTCTTCCGGAGACGGGATATAATATCTTCCATGGTCAAAGCCCCAGCGCTGGACAAGGGGATATACGGTGAGGTCATAGGCACCGCCTGTTCTTTCACAGATTTCCTTTGCGTCGACCAGCATTTCTGCAATTTGTCCGGAGATGTTAACCTGTTGGCCCTGGGCGTGATTGAGCAGATAACAGGTGCTCGTTTCAATGTCGGGATCGCTCATGGCATCAATGGCTATGATCGAGGCTTCTGCAGCATTCATGCCGGCTGTGGCTTTTTTACCGTAAGCGGTAAGTGTGAACATGGTATTCATGGCAAAAATCTGCTTTTGCTTCTCAGTCGCGTCGCCGCATCCCGTTAGAGGGAGCGCCAGCGCAAAACACAGAAGGATGCAAAGAGCTCTGTTTTTAAAAATTATATTCATGGATTCCTTCCTGTCCGGGCGGATATGAAGTTCCGTTTTACCCAACCTGATCGTAATACTGCCAGTAAAACCTTATTTTACCTGATGATGCGTCGGCTTGCAAGAAAAAAGTAATTATGATATAATAAAAAAAACCTTTGAAAAGAGGTATAGAAGGATGAAAAAACTGTTCTGCATTTTTCTGCTGGTAGCTATGCTGGCATTCTCGGCGTTTTCTGCCCGGGCGGATGTGTTTCCTGTTCTGGCAGGCAGTCTTTTCAGTGCTTCCGCAGAGGAAGGGCGTTTGATTACCCTGAATGGGGACAGTATCTCTTTCCGCGGCTCCGGGATTGCCGTGAACGGCAGTGAAATCATGCTTACCGAGCCGGGGGAGTTTGTCGTAACCGGCAAGCTGAATAACGGCAGGATCATCATCAATACCGGTTCCTCCGAAGAGAAACTCAGCCTTGTGCTGGATGGTGCTGATCTTACCTGTCTTGACGGTCCTGCCATCTATGTCGTACAGGCTGAGAAAGTCCGGCTCTGTATGACGGAGGGAACGGAAAACACGGTCACTTCCGGTACGGAAGAGCTGATGGACACGCATGATGATTCGCGTTCCGGTGCAGCCATTTTTGCCGAGGATGATCTTGATGTCAAGGGGCCGGGAAAACTGACGATCTATGGATATCTCAACAATGGGATCACCTGCAAGGATGATATTGACCTTGATGGCGGTACGCTTGAAATTTATGCTGCAAACAACGGCATCAAGGGGTCAGAATCGGTTGAGGTCAATGACGGCAACATTACAATCACCTGTGGAAATGACGGGCTGAAAGCAACCTCTACCAAACTCGGTAAGGGCTATGTGGAAATCAACGGAGGGTCTCTGACCATCTTTTGTGAGGGGAACGGGATCTCGGCTGCCTCCGATTTTGTTATGACGGGCGGAAACACTGAAATCTACACAAATAAGCAACCGATCGTCAAGGTTGGCGGCAGCAGGATGGTACAGGGCGGTGCGGTTTACGGGAACGGCATCCTCCTTGCATTTAACTGATACAGTCGGAAAAAACAAAGAAAAAACAAAAACGAGAATCGGATATGGAAGAAAGAACACAGCAAATAAAAAGAACGGGTGCAATCGCATCACATCTGGAAAAAGTTGCCTGCGAATTTGCCTCAATCGGTACGGCACCTTCGGAAGGGAAATATATCGGGTTGGATCTGACGGTTGAAGATGCCATAATCTATCTGCAGACTGCCATGTTTCCCTATCATTTCGGTAAGGCAAGGGAGCGTTTTGTTGAAACGGAAAAGCGTACCTGGGAGCTCATGCGGGCATATGATGCTCTTACAAGATGCCTCACCTGTGTATGCGCGGATGAAGCGGAAGCTTCCTCAAAAGCTCTTGAACTGATTGACACACTTCCGGAAATCCTTGAAATCCTGAAAACGGATATTCGCGCCGGCTATGAAGGAGACCCGGCTGCCAAGAGCATTGATGAAGTCATTCTGACATATCCCGCTTTTCAGGCAATCAGCATCTACCGCATGGCGCACAAGTTATATCAGATGCAGGTTCCGCTTGTCCCGCGCATGATGACGGAGTATGCCCACCGCATTACGGGCATTGACATACATCCGGGTGCTACCATCGGCAGTTACTTCTTTATCGACCATGGAACCGGTGTTGTCATCGGGGAAACGACGACGATCGGCGACCACGTAAAACTGTACCAGCACGTTACGCTCGGTGCGAAGAGTTTCGAAGTCGGGGAAGACGGAACACTTGTCAAGGGCATCAAACGCCATCCGGATATCGGCGACCGTGTGGTTATTTATTCCGGGGCGACGATCCTTGGCGGCGAAACGGTTATCGGGAATGACTGTGTGATCGGAGGTAACGTCTGGCTGACACATTCCGTTCCTCCTGGAGAAACAGTTACGATTAAAGTGCCTGATCTGCGCAGTCGGTCGGAAAATAGCCATTGACTTTGACTGAAACAATGTTAAAATAATAATGTTGTGATCCATGTAACAACGGAATGAAAAAGATGGAGAGGTAGAAGTATGAGTTATCGGGTAGTTACAAAACGATTCCTCAACGAAGCAAAGAGTATTTGTCTGTTTGAAATCGAAGCACCACTGATCGCAAGGCATGCCATGGCGGGCCAGTTCGTGATTTTCCGGCTGGATGAGCAGGGCGAGCGTGTGCCTGTATCCGTGGCGGGCTATGACCGGGACAAGGGTACTGTTACCGTAATGGTGCAGGCTGCCGGCCGCACCACGAAAATGCTTCATACTGTGGAAGAGGGAGATATCATTACGGATATCGTCGGGCCGCTCGGCCGGGCGACAGAGATGGATGGCCTGAAAAAGGTTTGCGTTGTAGGCGGAGGCGTTGGCTGTGCGATTGCCTATCCGATTGCCAAGGAGATGCACGAAAAAGGCATCGAGGTAACATTTATCGGTGGTTTCCGGAGTGCTGATATTGTAATTCTCAAGGAAGAGCTTGCAGCTGTATCTGACAAGCTGGTCATTTGCACGGATGACGGCACCTACGGTGTAAAAGGCTTCACGACGAATGCTCTCCAGGCAGAAATTGAAGCCAACATCGCAGAAGGAAAGCCTCAGTTCGATCGCGTGATCGCAATCGGACCCGACATCATGATGAAGTTCCTCGCGGAAGTGACGCGGCCTTACGGAATCAAGACGATCATCTCTCTCGACCCGATCATGGTCGACGGTACGGGAATGTGCGGCGGATGCCGTGTGATTGTGGGCGGCGAAACCAAGTTTGCCTGTGTTGACGGGCCGGACTTTGATGCACATCTGGTTGATTTTGATTCCCTGATCAAGCGTGCCGCGTTTTATAAGGATGAGCAGGATGCCGCAGATCGGCATATCTGCAGAATGACAGGAGGCAAGAGAGTCAATGGCTGATATGAGTTTGACGAAAAACCCCATGCCCGAGCAGGATCCTGTGGTCCGTGCCCGTAACTTTGAAGAAGTAGCTCTCGGCTATACGAAAGAACTGGCAGTTGCCGAAGCAAAGCGTTGCCTGAGTTGCCCTAACCCTCTCTGCAGAACAGGCTGCCCTGTTTCTGTGCGCATTCCGGAATTTATTGCGAAGATCGTCGAGGAAGACTTTGATGCCGCCTATGACATCCTCACTTCCACGAATTCTCTCCCGGCTGTATGCGGGCGTGTCTGCCCACAGGAAAAACAGTGCGAGAGCAAATGCGTCCGTGGCAAAAAGGGCGAGAGTGTTGCCATTGGCCGCCTGGAGCGTTTTGTGGCTGATTACCACAATGCAAAGAAAGATAAGGCGCCTGTCGAAGTTCCGGTATCCAACGGCCACAAGGTTGCCGTTATCGGTTCCGGGCCGTCCGGCCTTACCTGCGCGGGGGATCTGCGCAAAATGGGCTATGATGTCACGATTTTTGAAGCCTTCCACAAGAGCGGCGGTGTTCTGGTTTACGGGATTCCGCAGTTCCGTCTTCCGAAAGAGATTGTCCAGGTAGAAATTGACAACCTGGTTGCCATGGGCGTCAAAATAATCAACAACGCAGTCATCGGCAAGAGCGAAACAGTGGATGAGCTCTTTGAAGACGGATTTGAAGCGGTCTACATCGGCTCAGGTGCCGGGCTCCCGCAATTCCTGCACATTCCTGGCGAGAATCTGCTGGGTGTCTATTCTGCCAACGAGATTCTGACGCGCACCAATCTCATGAAGGCGTACCGGGACGATTATGATACGCCGCTCAAGCACTTCCATAACGTGGCGGTTATAGGCGGAGGTAACGTCGCAATGGACGCTGCGCGTGTCGCGAAGCGTTTGGGTGACGGGCATGTTTACATCACCTACCGCCGTGGTATGGATGAGCTCCCCGCCAGAAAAGAGGAAGTAGAGCATGCAGTGGCTGAGGGCATCGAATTCCAGCTGCTGAATAACCCGGTTTCTGTCGTCGGGGACGAAAACGGCCGCGTGACGGGAATCGAGCTGATTCGTCAGGAACTCGGCGAGCCGGATGAGAAGGGCCGCAGAAGTCCTGTTGCGGTAGAAGGAAGCAACTGGATTCTTCCGTGCGACGCTGTGATTATCGCCATCGGTACGAGCCCGAATCCACTGATCCGCTCTACTACGCCGAACCTCAACATTACGAGAAAAGGTGCCATTGAGACAGACGAAAACGGCAAAACCTCACGCGAAGGCATCTTCTGCGGAGGAGACGCAGCGACGGGTGCCGCAACTGTTATCCTTGCGATGGGCGCGGGCAAGATCGGTGCCAGGAGCATCGACGAATACATTAAAAGCAAAGCATAAACCGATCACTCACAATATGATAATTAGAATAATTAGAATAACTGCCGGCCATGGATTTCATGGCCGGCAGCTTTTAGCAGTTTTATCCTGAAATACGAATGGTAAATTCATCTGGAGGAGGCAGCGCGTCAGGGGAGAAGTTATCCATTGCCTCCAATGTGGGATCAGAATTTGCGACAGGAGCAAGCTCGTAAGAAG
>JAGCAN010000204.1 GCA_017652685.1 Oscillospiraceae bacterium | reverse complement strand
TGGAAAAAAGAACCCTTCTTCTTCATTTTTTATGATAAGCCGAACAAATTCCACGAGGTTACCGATGTAAAGCATCGATCGGCAGTTTTCTACTTTGGGAAAAACCGGAAGCTTCTGTGCCATCTTCGAAAGCACCGGATAATTACCCTTGCTGTCTTTCCCATAGATCATTGGAGGCCGGAGGACAGCAATCCTAAAGTGCTCATCCGCAAGGGGCAAAATTCCTTTTTCCGCCTGAAGTTTGCTGTCACCGTAAAAGTCGGCAGGCGCTGGATCCGTGTCCCGGGTAATAACTCTGTTGAGTCCAATTGGTGCGGAATCCCCATAAACGATGGCAGAGCTCATAAAGATAAATTGTTTCACACCATCTTGCTTTGCCTTTTTTGCAAGTGCAACAGTGAGATCACAGTTCACAGCATAATATCTATTCTTTACCTCTTCCGAGACATGCCCGGTATCCGCATGGGCAATGCCCGCCACATCAAAAACACAATCAAAAGCGGAAAAATCCAGTGTCTTCCAGGTGTCATTCCGTACAGAGACACCCTCTACCACTGCTTCATCCGTATATTGCTCCATATATGCTCGGAAAGCGTTGCCGATATAACTGTTGACTCCGGTAACCAATATGCGCTTCTTCATTTTTGTTTCTTTGCCTGAGCGTAAAGCAAAAACATAGGATAAGTCGGGTGTTTATAAAGAGCCAGGCGGAATCTACGCATCAAAGAATCGTCTTTTCCCGCTTTGATTCTGCTGACATGTTTTCGAACGGTCGGATCATACAGGAGTTTTTTATACTCTTGGTAAATTTCCTTCCTGGATTGCGTATTCTGCTCATTGAAGAAGTAGTGCTCCTCTGCTTCGTTAAACCAGGAGAAAACAGCCAGGTCATTTGCCTTGCTGTATTCCGCATCGCCCGGATGATATTTCTCGAGATAACGCTCCTGTTCCTGCAGAATCAACGGGAGCATTCTCACCGCTACATCGGAATACTTATGGCAGAAGGAATCATAACGGATTTCATAATGATAGATGTGGTGGCTGTCAAAAGCGACCTTTCGGCAGTGCTGAAAGAGATGCAGACAATAAACCGCATCTTCATCCAGGAAAAGATGCTCCGGCATTCGGACGCAGTGCTCGCGAATAACATCTGCCCTCATGATTTTTGCCCATGTAGACTCAATATGAAAACCGATATCGCAATATTCATATGTCTGCCCGGAAAGCAGGCATTTGTCTATGGTGCGTTTGTCGAATGAGACAAGCGAAGCAGGATCTTCTACTGGTTCTTTGTCCGGTCGGTAAATGGCAAAGATAATGGTATCACAATCCGGGGAAGCTTCAATCCGGTTCACAGCTATTTCAAATGCATCCGGTTCATAGAAGTCATCCGTATCACAGATCATCGTATATTGCCCGGTCATGCGCTCCAGCCCGTAGTTTACCGCAGAGGAATGCCCTCCGTTTGGCTTGTGATACACTTTTACGCGATTGTCTTTCTTTGCAAATTCCTCGCAGATTTCTCCGCTTCTGTCAGTAGAACCGTCATCCACAAGAATCAATTCAAAGTTGCTGAAGGTCTGTGAAAGAATTGCTCCCACACTCATCTGCAGATAATCTTCTGCATTATAAACCGGAATAACAACACTTAACGGAACATTCATGCATTCTTCTCCTCTCTGATAGTCTTCTGTCCAATTCTCCTACTGTTGCATAGATGTACCAATGTACCATCCTCCGGTACAACGGAAGACACTGCCAGAAAGCATATAGGATTCATCCGACATCAGGTATACCAATGCACCGATATAATCACTGCGTTCATTCATTCTTCCAAACGGAATTACCTTGCCCGCTTCTCTTCGAAGTTCTGCTTCTGTCTGCCCCTGAGAAATCCGAAGCCTGACTTCACCCTCAGTCGGCGTCCAGCCAAGTGTAAGATAATTGCAGCGGATTCTGTCCTCGCCGTAATTTTTTGCAATATGTTCCATGAGAGTGAGCAGTACGCCTTTGGAACAGGCATAGGCTGCACGATCTTTTTCTCCGCCCCACGCATGGGGAGACCCGGTAAGAACAATCGTCCCTCCGCCGGTTTTACGCATATGATTTACTGCATTCTGGCAGCAGAAAAATGCAGCACGAAAATTGACGTCCATTACTTTGTCAAAGGTTTCCTGATTGCAGGTATCGAGCGGGGAAACCGGTGTCACTCCTGCATAATTGAAGAATCCGTCTATCCTTCCGTATTCTGCAGCAGCTTCATCAAACAGCTTTTTGCAGTCTTCCACATTTGTCAGTTCTGTATGGACAAAAATGCCTTCTGAACCATAGGTGCGAATCACACGAAGAGAGCGCAACGCCGCTTCTTCATTTCGTCCGCCGATAACAATCTTTGCGCCTTGAGCGGCAAATTCTTCCGCTGCTGTTTTTCATACGCCAGATGTTCCTCCGGATATGACGATAACCTTTCCTTCAAGCCTTTTCTCTGACATATTAAACCTCCAGCGCTGCAGCGGCATCAAAACCCGCGACGAGCATGTTTTCACCCTGTGCGTTGAAGGCTTTGATCCCTTCCTGATATTCTTTTATTGCGCATGCCAGTTCCTGCTTTGTATCACATACAAGGAAGAGCCGCAACATGACCTGCTGCTCCGTTCCAATCCAGGACGGCAAAATCTTGTCTCCTTCAAAAAGCCTCTGTACCAGCGCAGCTACACGGCTGTCATTTTTTGCTTTTTCGGTTCCCACGATTTTTTCAACCGTTCCTTCTTTCAAAAGGAACCAGACAGATGCCGCATATCGGCCGTGAAAGCGGGGATCATCTGCTGCTGAAAGATCAAGCTCCCCTTCTGAACCGGTTAACGCAAAAGAGATCAGCAATTCTCTCTGGTCATAACCGCAGAGCTTCTCGATCAGAAGATTGGATGCTTCCCCTTGAAGGCGAAAACCTGTGTCATATACATAGAATTCCTCATTCTCATAAAACGCCTGAACCAGAAGCACACCATTCTTGATGCCCATCGCCTTAAACAAACGGAGAGCATTGCCGTGCATTCTCTCATAGTAATGATCAATATGTTTGGAAGGATAGATGTTTCCCAATGAGACCCTTTCTTCACCGGTATATCGGTCATAGATGCATGACAGGCTGCAAACACCATCCTTAAACGTATAATACAGGCCGATATCATCACATTCCATGAGTTTTTCAACCACAAAACGCCCTGATTTTGATGCCGCGATCGCTTTTTCCACCGCAGGACGTAGCTCTGCTTCTGATGTACAGGCTGTCATTCCAATCCCGGAATAGCAGTCAACCGGTTTCACCATCACAGGATACTGAATTCTTGCAAGGTCACGCGGCTTCATGCCCGCATCCAGGTAGTATTCTGGTACACCATGAATTCCATATCGTTCGCAGGTAGCCTTAAAGGTATCCTTATAACCGAAAACTTCTATGATCTCCTCGTTCGCGTAACAAGGTAACCCAAGTACATCACATACCTTACAATAAGCAGGGACAAAAATATCGTCTGTTCCGGGGAGCACGCCTGCAACCTGTTCTTCTTTGGCAAGTGCCACCATCGCTGCAATATCGGTAGCATCTGTATCGTATTTTATGGCAGCGCAGGCTTTCGCCATGGATTCCGGATTGGAACTGGAAACTACCGTAACAGCTCCGAGATTATTCGCGGTTTTTACGAGAGGAACAGTCTCCGTATTGCCTCCCAGAAACAATAATTTCTTCCCTTCAAACGGTTTCATTTTTTATTTTCCTCCGGTAATGAATACTGTTCACCCATCTGCATCAGAAGATAGGCGTTTTCCGGGCACTCCTCCAGCATAAACCGTCGAAATACCCCGGGATCTCCCCCGTGGGACGCAAACATCCCGTAATGACAAGGAATCGTCAGATGTGGATGAATCGCTTTGCTGAGACGTGCACAATCCTGTTCATTGAGATTGCCGTAAGCACCGTTGATCGGTGCAATCATCACATCAATCTCCCCCGTTGCGAGGATCTCTTCCGTTCTGTCAAGCCTAAGGCAGGTGTCTCCTGTAAAGAAGATTCTCTTGCCGTCTACAGTGATGACTGCCCCAACGGCATGCGGAGCCAATGTCCCGTGATCACAGTTAACATAACGAACGGAAAAGTCTCCTGCACGAATCTCGTCTCCCGGCCTGACATAGGCAACATTGTAATAATCCAAATGCAGTTCTTCCACGAGATCGCTGCAATCCAATGCTGCAAGCAGTCTTGTTCTTCCGTTTGCCAAAAGTGCAGGAATGGAATCCCTGTCAAAATGGTCAAAGTGAAAATGAGATGCCAGAACAAAATCAAAACTGATTTCTTCCGGAAACAGCAGCTTGGGAAGCAACCGCTTGAACCCGACATTTCCTTCGAGGCGTTCCCCGCACTCGGAAAGATACAAATCCCACGCCAGGGTCTGTCCTGCAGCACTTTTTAAAACAAATCCAGCCTGCCCTACCGAGAAAAGATGCGTTTTCCCCGGTTGTGCAGACAGGATACGGATTGCAAGATCATTCATTGGTTTATCCTTTCCGGCCGTTTCAAAGGCCGACCTTTCTGAACAGCTTCTCTATCAGCAACGGTGTCTGTTCCCGGAAAAACCGAATACAGTCCTCATAAGATTCCGGCAAGGAGACGGTATCAAAATATTCCTGGCATGTCAGCACACGTGAAATGCCTTGCTGAGAAAACTGAGGCTCCTCCGAACAGTCAACCACTCCACCTTGATAGCTTTTCACTGCATTCTTATCAATCTGTCCGCAGACAAGAATCGCCTGCTTTTTGTGTTTTTTCGCCAGCATGGCAATCACTGCCGGAGCCTTTCCGTCCGCGGTATTATCGTAACGGCCTTCCCCGGTAATGATCAGGTCATTGCTCTGAACTTTCTGTTCAATATCGAGAACACGGTTGAAATGAAGACCCCCAAGCGTGTACTGAATATTCGGAAATAACTGCTCCAGCCCAAAGAGAAGTCCTCCTGCCGCACCCGTAAAGTCTTTCTCCGGAGAAATCCCGGTCAAAGCCAGTACATTTCCAATCCCGGCCATAGATTGTTCCACAATCTCTTTTTTCTGATCTGCCAGGGATTTCCCCACTTTTAATCCGGTAATACCCGGAAGAGCGTCGACCTTGGAGTTTCCGTCTGCTACCACATGAAGCTCAATTTCTGAGAAATCCTTTTCCGGGAGTTCTATACGGGAGATTCGGATGAGATCTGCCCCTGTGCAGGGAACATCGATCAGTTTTCCTTCTGTATCAAATAGTTTTGCTCCCAATGCCTGAATCGTCCCCATACCACAGCATACTGTAGAGGTTCCGCCAAGATAGAGCGTCAACCTGGTACAACCTTGAGACATAGCATCCGAAATCAGCTGTCCATAACCAAAGTCAGTCAGTTCAAGGGGATTCTTGAAAGCATCTTCATGAGGGAAAAGCCTGAGAATACAGGAAGAAACGAGATGCGCCTCTTTCCCCTGCATCAGATACCGGGAAGTAACCTGTTTCCCATATGGATTTACAATCGGCTCAACTGTTTTCTCCGGAAAGCTGAAGCAGTGCTTCAGAACTTCTAAAGTATATTCTCCCCCGTCGCAGAATGGTACCATTGAAACTTCATTCTTTTCCCTGTCCAGGGCAGAGCAGATGACATCCGCTGCCTCAAGAGGGCTGTACACATCTTTGAATGAACCTGTAGCTACAAGAATCTTCATGAACCGTTCCTTACTTACTCCAGATCATAAAACTTTTTTTTCAAAACCAGCTTCTTATGGATGAGATGGTCATGTACAATTTCAGCAATCTTCCCTGAAGCATTGCCATCCCCATAGGGATTGCAGGCATTGCGTGCAATTTCTCTGAACGCCGGAGACAATGCTGTCCGGATCGCCTCGGAAATGCTGTCGGCACAGGGCGCACAGTTGATGATGCTTTCTCCCTGCATACGGCCTTTTTGCCTGTCTCCGATATTGACCGTCGGTATGTGAAAACTCGGCACTTCCGCAATTCCGCTGGAAGAATTGCCGATGGCAAAAAGTGCATGACTTAACGCACTCAGATAACGCTTTGCCCCCAGAGAGTCAAACAGAAAAACGTTGTCTCTTTCAGCAGAATATTCTTCCAATACGGCGTTGATTACTCTGCCGTCTGCGTCTGCATTCGCTTTTGTACATAAAAAGGAGATATCCGGAAACCGCGAAAGAGCTTTTATCAGTTCTTCCGCCTGCTTATGGGCAGTATTCTCTTCCAGCGTAACCGGATGGAACGTCAGAACTGCATACTGCTTTCCGAGAGAGCACCCCAGGCTTTCCTCCAGTTCCTGAAGAGAAAGCTTTGGCATATGGATTGCATTTTCCGGTCCCATTGCACCAACCTGAAAAACCCGTTCCGGATCCTCTCCAAGCTGGATCACCCGCCTGCGAAACTCCGCATTGGCAACGAAGTGAACACAGGAGAGTTTCGTGAGTGCATGGCGAAATCCTTCATCCACAGCTCCCTCGGTCGTCTCTCCTCCGTAGAGATGAAAAATCGGTATCCTCGCATTCACTGCAGCGCAGGCAGCGGCAAGTGTTTCATATCTGTCTCCCAGAACAAGGAGCGCGTCCGGAAGTGAATCCGCAAAATAGTCCGCAAAACCGATCATTGCCAGCCCCATGGATTTGGAAATGGAAGATGGCGTATCCGCAGAGAGCAGGATTTCAATCTTTTTATCTACGGAGATTCCCTCTGCTTCTATTTCTGAGATTGTCATTCCGAATTCCGGAGAGAGATGTGCTCCCGTGACTGCAAGACGTACATCCAGATCAGGATAAGCTGTCAGTTTTTTGATAATCGGTGAAAGAAGGCCGAAATCGGCCCTCGTCCCGGTAAGGACAGTCAGTTTTTTCATGCTCTGCTCCTGCTTTACAGTTTATAGAAAGACGGAGTACGTTCTTCAAAAGAACACGCATAGGAAAATCCGGCTTCTCTCAGCACTTCATACCCTATCTCAAGACCGGAAAAAGCACTCCGACAGGAATGGCCGTCAGAACCCACAGTCACAATCTCTCCGCCCAGTTGTCTGTAACGTTTTAACAGTACTGCTGACGGCAGCGTTTTTCCGATCGAGGCCATACGTAGCCCGCTGCAGTTGACTTCTATGCCTTTTCCCCTGGCGATTACAGCATGAAACAGAGCCTCATACCTGTCCTGAAAGAATTCCGGCGGAAGCTCCGCGGTAAGCTGTTCCGGGATAAACCGGAACAGATATGTCACATGCCCGAGTACATCGTAATCACACACAGACGCCATCTGTGTCATTTGCTCCAGATAGGCATGAATAAAAGCTGCCGTATTCTCTCTGCTGTAAGGATACGTACGCGGATCAGAAAACCCGTCCAGCTCATGTGCGGAAGCGATGACGAAGTCCGGCTTTTCCTCCATCAGCTCTTTTTCCAATTCCGGATCACGCCACGGCTGCCCCGTTTCTATTCCCGACCGAATTGCCAGTACTGCTCCGTATTTTTCCTGACAAGCTGTTATTACCGCTTTGCGCCTCTTAAAATCGGGCCAGGGAGCAGTTTCGCGAAGCGGGAACTCAGCATGATCCGTCAATGCTATCTCGCTGATACCTGACTGAACGGCTGTTTCACATATTTTTTCTATTTTTTCAGAAGAATCAAAGGAAAATTCCGAATGGAGATGATAGTCACAGGTCATTGCTTTACTCCAGGAGTTCTGCCGGTACATTCTTCTTGATCAGATTATTTCCGTTATCGTCAAGGACGATCAATGTTTTCTGTACGGCATCCATTAAATGATAGATTTCTTTTTCGGTATCAGCCGAAAGACCTATCTTGGCAAAATTTTCTGCTGTTGACCCATCATCCGGAACAACATCTCCAAGATTTTTGATCTGAACAATCCAGTCTACTCCCTGTATCGCCAGAACTTTATCTATATCACGCACTTCTTTGATACACCCCGGCCAGGCCTGAAGGTTCTGGCAGGCATAGTGCCGTTTGAAATGTGCATCGATTTTACCTTCAAAATCATAGCGGTCATACTTCCCCGTGAGAGCATAATCAATCATCATGGCAAGGAGGTCCACACCGCATTCCTGTTCCACAAACTTGTAGAAATGCGTGCCTCCCCAGCGAAACTGCGTCTCAATCAGGTATAGTTTTCCCTCACTGATCATTCCGTCAAAGGAGATAATTCCGTTATGAATACCCAGCCCGTGGATCATATCCGTAATGGGCTGCATCACCTGCTCTTCTATGACATTGAGATATTTGGAGGGATACATGTAGGAAATGGCAAGAGGCACCGCACTCTCGGAAGTACGGACAATACAGCGGTCCATCGCACAGGCGAGATACACCTTATCATCCTGTATGGCAAGATCGAATACAACAAGATGACCGTTTCGAAGATATTTTTCAACAACCACCTTCTTTGCCGCTGACGGGGCGAGCGCTTTCTCATAAGCCTCCCATACCCCTTCCGCTGAATGTAGGACTGTCATCCCGCGTGTGCCGCCGGAATCGATCGGTTTAAAAATTACCGGATATTGAAAACGAGCAATATCGTGTTCTGTAAGATTTCCCCCAACATAATATTCCGGAGTAACAGGTACCCCGTATTTCCTGCAGGTCACCTTAAAATCATATTTGAAAACAAGTGCATCAAGCTGCTCCCGTGTGGCGAAAAACGGAAGTCCAAGCTGTTCAGCCGCCTCCTGTGTATGAAAGAGATTCATATCATTCCAGGAAGTAAACAATCCGTCAACCTTCTGTTCCCGGGCAAAACGGACAATATCGTCTACTACATAGGTATCTACATCCGCAGCAAGATCAGCAAACTGCTTTCCTTTTGCATTAGGATTGTTATTGATGACAATTGCGTATGCACCCATCTCCTGCGCTTTCCGTATGGCAGGCTCGAAATGACCTGATGCTCCGACAAACAAAAGCCGTTTGCCGAAATACTCACCTTTTGGATTCACCATATACGAAAACTCCTTTATAGCTCGATCTTTTCGTCCGGAGCAAAGTCTCTCACAGCAGTGAGCCCGATCACCTCATCCCATTCCATGGGAGATATTCCGCCCCCCGGCCTTTTGCAGGCGAGGTTTTCTTCCGTAAAGACTTCCCCTTTATGAATGGCATGTGCGGCAACAATGCTTTTGCGCACAACATTGATATTCTTTCGCTCTGACTCCGTAGGAATTTTAAGCCCTGTGCCAAGAGCATCTTCCACATGGCGGATAGACTCCACAAGCCTCTTCAGCTCATCCGGCTCAATGCTTGAAATCTGATCCGGACCTTCCATCGTTCTATCCAGCGTAAAGTGCTTTTCAATCACCGTCGCACCGAGTGCCGCTGCAGCAATCGGAATTTCAATCCCGAGCGTATGGTCCGAATATCCGACCTCAAGCCCGAACCTTTCCTTCAGCGCAAACATGGCACGGATATTTGCATCCGGATAAGGTGTGGGATATTCAGAATTACAATGCAGAAGCGTGACCTCTCCCGCTCCGTTTTTACGGAGATAATTGAGAGTTGTCTCGATCTCTTCCATCGTCGCCATGCCGGTTGACATAATGATCGGTTCGCCGTAGGAAGCAATCAATTTCAGCATCGGGAAATGCGTGATCTCTCCTGACGGTATCTTCCAGAGATGCATTCCCATCTCATGGAGAAACCTTGCACAGGGGGGATCAAACGGTGAAGAGAGAAAGCGAATATTATTTTCTTCACAGCAGGCGATCAACTCCGGGTATACTTCAAACGGTAGCATCAGTTTGGAACACATCTCCAGCTGGCTTTCTGCCCCGGAAGCATCACCTGTATTGGTCTTCTGATAGTCGGCCTTCTCCGCGAAAACAGAGACGTCAAATTTCGGAACCCCGGTCTGGAACTTGACAAAATCAGCGCCGGAAGCTGCTGCAGCCTTTACCATTTCCTTGGCAATGGCAATATCCCCATTATAATTGACTCCTGCTTCGGCAATAATTGTAATGCGCTTGTTCATCCACGCCCTCTCCTTGAAAGCAAAAATTCAACCAGTGCAAGATCATCCTCACTGTCGATATCAACACTCTTTTTTCTGTCCATGAACAGAGCGTAGCAGTTATCTTCATAGATCTCATCATCCGGAGGAATTGCAATACCGTCAACGCTGAGGAGATAAATAGCTCCGTTGACCCTATAATAGGGACGCAAAATTTGACGATTTACCCACGCAAGATCTTTCCGTCCGAAACCTTTCATACTACCGCTATCCGGAATGGTATCGCACCAGAGAGGAGAATGATCCACTTCACACACAGCAATCACAGACTTTGCCTGTTTTTCCCGCATAAGAGCATAGGCTGCTCTGACATCTTCGCCTGTTCTGAGAGGAGTTGTCGGCTGCATAAGCATCATGGTGTCAAAGTGCTTTCCGAGCTGAGCATAACGCGCAAGCACCTCCCGGACAGCGTCCCATGCCGAGGCAGTGTCTGTTGCCAGAGCAGCACTTCTGAGGAACGGGACATCCGCCCCAAACTGCTGTGCAATCTCAGCATACTTCTCTGAATCCGTTGAAACATGTACCGTGTCAAAACAGCCTGATTCAAGTGCAGCCTCTATAGTATATGCGAGCAGCGGTTTCCCGTTCACCATTCTGATATTCTTATCCGGCAATCCTTTTGAGCCGCTGCGCGCCGGAATCACTGCGATATTCTTCATCTTCCGTACAACCTTTCTCTCATCTTCTCAAGCTCAGACAACTGCCCCATATCCAGCCATTCGCTCTCGCTGACCGGGAAGACCGCTGCCCTTTTGCCGTGATCCATCTGAGCCTGAATCACCTCCGGGAAAGTAATTGGGGTATTCTCCGGAATCTCATCAACAACCTCCGGCTCCACAATATAAATGCTTGTATTCGTCAGGAAAGACAGCTCCGGTTTCTCGCGCATCTGTTCAATTGCACCGTTTTTCCCCATTTCCACAATTCCGTAAGGTATGGTAACATTCTTCCAGGCACAGATCATCGTAACTGCATTACCGTTTTCCCGATGGAATCTCAGCATGCTTTCATAATCCGACAGGAGAAGTGTGTCGCAGCTCGTAAAGAAAAACGTACTGTTTAGCTTTCCTTTAAGCAGGCTGAGCCCTCCGCCGGTTCCAAGAGGCGTAGTTTCATCATACCAGGTAACCTTATACTGGTTTTCACTCTCCCGAAAATAGGTTTTGATCAGTTCCTTTTTATAATTGACAATGACACTGAAATCGTCACATCCAAGCTTCTGATACTGTTGCATAATATGCTCTATAATCGGAAGCTCCCCTACGGGAATCAGCGGTTTGGGGAGAACTCTTGTAAACGGATCCAACCTTGTTCCTTTTCCACCCGCATTGATCACTACCGGCACATGAAGAAGCTTTTGCTCTTTCTGCGGCAACTCATCTCCGACATAAATCTCAATGATATTACCGCAGTCATCCAGCACAGGAATTGCGATATAATACAGGCGATTATAGAGTTCTGAGGCATGCTTACGACTTCTCGCTGTCTTTGGCCGATGATTTGCTGCCTTTTCTGCCCGATCGTTCAGTGTTCCTCCATTGAAGAGGAAGCGGCGGATATCTCCATCCGTCAGCGATCCGATCAGGTGCATTCCATCAGCGACAAAGAGGATTTTCAGGTCGCTTTTGTCTATAATGCGCATGGCATCACACACGCTTGTCTGAAGATCTATTATAAGATTTCCGTTCTCCATAAAAGCTCACTTCCTCCCGCTGTGAGGTTTACTGATGTTCCGTTTTTTGGAATCAGTTCTCCCATACAGGATGCTTCAATACCCATTCTCCAAGATCGTTCTTTTCAAATAGTTCTCTGTTGTAAAACCGGTCGACAATCGCCCAGAACTCTGACTCCGAATAACCACAAAATGTACAAAAATCCCTTACACAGAGTGGATCCAGCTTACTGTCATGTTCTTTTACAAGCTGAACAGCCGTTTCCCGGTCAATCAGGCCATAGCGCACAAAGCGCGATGCATAATCGGTTGCACTTGTATGCCCGAATTTCGGGTATTTTAACCAGGGATGTACCAGATAAGCTCGGCTGTCCACCTGATCAAAATCTTCAATACAGAGGGTTCTGCGCCATTCATGCGTCAGGTCGTGGAAACCCCTTGATTTTGCAAATACGGCATTTTTTACACTGTTCCATGGCACAAAGTAAGAGATATAAATCGGGTCAAGGGAATCCAGAACGCTCTGTTCCGGCGCCCTTGTCAGAGACAGATCTTGCGCCGTGACACCAGCCTTTTCAATCAGCTCAGCTTCGTCCACACCGGAAGCAACTCCGTTATTGAGCTGTTCCTTTGCGGAATAGGTCTCTTTTCTGCCTGCCCCGCCGTATTCATAGCTTACATTCTCCCCGTAAACCAGAAGGGGCGTGTTGAATTTTGCCGCCATATAGAGTGGATAGGTATAGATCAGGCGGTCGACATACCAGGTCGGCTTTCCGTATTGCTCAAACATATAGCGCATCAGTTTTTTCTGGGCTCGGATATCCGGCTTCAGACTGATAATATTACAACCGAATTCCTCAGAAATATTGCGGATGTTGTGCTTGCCTGCTTTCGTCATGGGGAAATTGTCTTCTACACTGAACAGGATCGGATTCATATGCATTACTTCCTTCATCAGGTACACCTGATAATGGGAATCCTTCCCGCCGGAAACGGCAATGGCACAATCGTATCCGTCTCCGTTCATGCCTCGATAACGGTCACAGATGGTTTCCAGTTCCTTCCATCTAGCGTCCCAGTCAATATCTTTTCTTCTTTCAAAAGATTGACATCCAGAGCAGATACCCTCTTCATTGAACGTAATACCAGGCCTGGTGTCAGGCATCACACATCTTTTGCAGTATTTCATCGTGTACTCCTTAAAGATTGTAGAGTTCCGGTCTGTAGCGGTCAAGGTTTTCTCTGAGGAAACGAATTGTCTCCGTGAGGCCATCTTCAAATGAAACCTGAGGTCTCCACTCGGTCAGCCTCATGATTTTTTCATTGCAGCCGAGAAGACGGTTCACTTCACTTTTTTCCGGACGCAGGCGCTGTTCTTCACATACGATTTCAGCCTCCGGGTTGATCTGCCGGATCAGCTCATTCGCAAGATCACCGATCGATATTTCCCTCTGCGTTGCTATATTGATCTCCTGACCGATCGTTTTGTCGGAACGGTAGATGCAGTAAAAACCGTTAGCTGTATCGCGTACAAAATTAAAGTCTCTGGTCGGGGATAGTGCCCCGAGTCGGACTTCCTGTTTCCCGGCCAGAAGCTGTGTAATAATCGTCGGGATGACAGCGCGTGCTGACTGTCGCGGCCCGTAGGTATTAAAGGGGCGAACAATTGTTACAGGGAGATCAAAACTTCTGTAAAACGCTTCAGCAAGCCTATCCGCTCCGATCTTTGTGGCGGAATATGGAGACTGGCCCTGATACGGATGCTTTTCATCAATCGGAACATACTGGGCGGTACCGTATACTTCTGATGTCGATGTAACAAGCACCCGGGACACCCCCAGATCCCTTGCTGCCTGCAGCACATTAAGCGTGCCTTTCACGTTTGTATCAACATAGGTATCCGGGGAATGATAACTGAATGGGATGGCAATCAGCGCTGCGAGATGAAAAACCGCTTCACAGCCTCGCATGGCGTCTCTCACGCCGTTCGGATCCCGGATGTCACCGGAGAAAATATCAAGGCTGTCTTTTACATCTTGAGAGAAAGAATCAATCCATCCCCAGGTTCCCAGAGAATTATAATGGACAAATGCCCTGACGTCATATCCTTTTCTGACCAGAAGCTCTGTCAGGTGGCTTCCGATAAATCCTCCTGCACCGGTAACAAGGATTCTGCTCATTTTGATTTCTCTTTTCTATTTATGATTTCTTTAAACTTCTGTTCCTTCTGCTGAATACCGCGGGTATTATTAATCCGGTTATCAACGGTCTTCTCCCATTCTTCCACAAAGAACTTTTCCCGGAATTTTCTATTCCGGATTTTCTTCCCGGTCAGCCGGTACCATCCGCGGTATGCCTTCTTTATCGACAACTTTAACGGCAGATGATTGCTGAGGAGATACCTCACACGGTCTTTCTCATAGGTATCGGGATCATGCGCTTCCGGCAGGGGACCGTCTATGACATCGGCTATCTTCTGATAGGCAGGTTCCGGGCTGAAATCATAATAATACTCGATCAGATTCCGGTCGATCGGGAAAGCCTCCACACCGGGCTCGTAACCGAGAATCTGCGCCCGAAAGGTTTCATAGTCTTTCGCCGCGCGAACTTCTTTGTACAGCACACAATCAACATCTTCCGGTATTTCACAGGGGCGGAACACAAGGCAGTTTTTCCCGACAAAATAACTCTCTGCAATAGCCGTGCTCAGCCATGTGCAGGGAATATCCGAAACTTTAAGCCATTGCTTCACTTCATAATCCTGGATACAACGAAAGGTGTCAGGATGTTTTGCTGCTACTTCCCGAACCTGTGGGCTGCTGAGTTCAACCGGATGAGGTCTGTAGATGACAACATAGCCATCCTTTTCTTCCAGAAATCTGTCAAACCATGACAACGTAGCCTTTTGGGAAGTGTCAGTCACAACAGCAAAACGTTCCACGTTATCTTCCGTATGCGTTTCCTTTTGAACTTCGTTGATCTTGCTGCCGATAAAGCATGCAAAACTTGAAATGTAGAGGATCCATTTTTTTTCCGTTGGAAGATTGAATTCTTTTGCGATGCTGTCTCTGCTATTCCAGTATCCGTCAAACTGTGGCCGTGTTGTATCAAGCTGGATAGCACCTGTAACGGGCAAAAGATTCGGGCTGACGTTTTTCCCTCTCAACCTGTCTACTGTATGTCTGCCCCAACAGATATGTGTAATCCTTTTTGTAACAGGATCAAGGCTGTACAGCTCGTTGTCTTCTTCAATCGGAGAAAGAACCTGCTCATATTGCAGATTCACAATTCTGCCGCTTTTGCAATTGAACCGGTAACGGTAAAACTCATAATTGGATTGAATATAACAGTTCGGTGTAATCAGGACATCTGTTTCCCGAAACCGAAGTTGTTCCGTTTTGCTCATGATGCTGACATTGTAACCCCGCCTTTCAAGCTCAGTTTTCAGCAACAGGGCATTGTCCAACTCTCTGTTTGCAACTTCTATTACGATAACCGCATTTTTCTTTCGCACACTATTTCCTCCCGATGATGAATCGGATTACCCTTTAAGTCTCCTCTTCAGGTCACGAAACAGATTAGCAAAGACAGGATCTCCCGTCTTCGCCAGCCATACAACCGTGCAAATGAGGAAAACCGCCGCCCCTATGATAAGCTCAAGCCCGATTTTCAGAATAATGTTGATAGAGAACCCGGAGATAAACCGGACGCAGAAGACCATCAGAACACCAAACAGCACACTCGGCAAAAAAGACCGGACAGCAGAGAAGAACTCCATCCTTCTGCTGATCACAAAGGCTTGAATCAACAGGGTGACAAGATACGAAGCCACTGTCGCCACTGCAGCTCCCGCGGCTCCGAACCGGGGAATGAGAATAAAATTCAGAATAATATCCGCACCGGCACCGCTGAACATGGCAATCAGATTCGCACGATCCATTTCATGCGGGATGATATACTGATACCGCATCACCGTAGAAAAGCTGTTGAAGAAAACAATCGGTGCCATCATCATCACGAGCACAGCTGAACGCTCAAAACCTTTACCGAGATACCACGGGATAAAATCGCCTGCAATCGCGAACATACCAAATGCCATGGCAATGCTCATTACGGATGTATATTTGACCGTAGATCGGAACAGCTGCTCGTCATCATTCCCCTTTGCCACGAGGTTGGATGCGTACGGCATCAGAACCGTCTCAATTGCCGTGGTAACAAAAGAAGGCAGAGTAACAATATTTTCCGCATTCTGATAGAAACCGACCTCAGCTTCCGTAGACCAGGAATCGAGCATAATTTTACTGAGATACTGATAGACGCTCGTCGCTATGATCGGCAGAAACAGGATCACATTCGGTCTGATATGCGATGCGATCTTCCTGAAATCCGGTCTCCTGAAATCCGTATACCGAAAGATCAGGGGCAGAATGATAATGAGGGAGATCAGATTTCCGACGGTGATAATCAGAGTATATTTCCACAAATCCGTTGGTTTCCTGACGAAGAGAAAAATACAGATCACAATTCC
>JAGCAN010000203.1 GCA_017652685.1 Oscillospiraceae bacterium | reverse complement strand
TGCACCGATAATAGCAACCTTTTCCTCGTATGGTTTGTCGATCGGGCGGCGGCGAATCGGATCGGGGATGTAGCGCTCTTCACTCTTGAGATCCCGTTCGGCTATAAACTTCTTGATCTCATCGATGGCAAGTGCCTTATCGAGCGAACCGCGGGTGCAGGCATCCTCGCAACGGCGATTACACACATGGCCGCACACCGAGGGGAAGGGGTTGTCCTGCTTGATGAGCTTCAGAGCATCGAGATAACGGCCTTCTTTGGCCAGCTTGATGTAACCCTGGATTGCAATGTGTGCCGGGCATGCGGTCTTGCAGGGCGCTGTGCCGGATTCATGACAATTCTTGCGGTTGTCAAACACATAATTCGGGTTCCATTTGTCCTTACCCCATTTCAATCCGGAGGGAAGTTCCTGCTTCGGGTATTCCACTTCACCTTTCTTGGTGCAGAGCTTCTGCCCGAGTTTGACGGCACCGGCCGGGCATACTTCAACGCACTTGCCGCAGGCAACGCAGTTTTCCGTATCCACATGCGCGCGATAAGCGGATGCGGAGAGGTTCGGTGTGTTGAAATACTGGCTGGTGCGCAACGCAAAGCATACACCCACGTCACAGTTGCAAAGACCGAAAATTTTGTCGGAGCCGTCAATATTGGTGGTTTGATGGACATATCCATTATCTTCAGCACGCTGGCAAATCTCCAGTACTTCTTCCTTGGTGATGCGGCGCCCTTTTCCGGTTTCCACCAGATAGTCGGCATAATCTCCGAGGCCAATGCAGCAATCGTCCTGAATTTCGCCTGAGCCTTCTCCCGTTGCACGACGGGCATTGCGGCAGGAGCAGTAGCCTACAGAGAAGTTGTTATACTTGTCCAGCCAGTGGGAGATGTGCTCAATCGGAAGAGACTGACTGTGCGTCTGAATAGCTTTTTCCACAGGGATGACGTGCATTCCGATTCCGTCTCCGCCGGGAGGAATCAGGTGCGTCTTGCCTTCGAGGGGTAGGAAGGTCATCTTATTGAACTGCTCGCCTATTTCAGGGTACTTGTCAAACTGCCACCGTACCATGTTGGTCATTTCCGCAATACCGGGAACAAACAGCTGCACATAGTACCGCTTCACATGATCCGGATTCTCACGGTGATATTCCACTGCGCCGGTACGTGCGGCTTTCTCCAACAGTTCTTCAACATGCTTTGGATCTTTGCCGGTGATTTCAGCAATTTCCTCCAGAGTCTTCGGTTTGCGCAGGCCCATTTTCAGCATGATCTCTGCCTGTTCGTCGCTCTCCAGCGAACGATCCAGCAGGATATATTCCGGATCATCTTCCGTAAGTTTTTTAATACCGAATTTGTACGGAAGCCTGTCCGTAATCATTTTGCCGAGTTCAAATAAAACCTCTCTTGCCATAAAAGTTCTCCTTTTTCTTAATTCTCGTTCTAACTGTATTACGTGAATAAAATGATTTTCAGCAGTTATTTTATTTTACCACAGAAGATGGCGGTTAGTCATGCATAACATCGAAAAAAAGACAGAAAAAACATCATGTGGCATGCTGTTTTTATGCCACATGAACAAAAAAGCGAGTCAGCCTGTAAGCCGGGTTCTGTTAAAAACGGCCATCTGTCTGTGGCCTGCGATTGCTCACAGGCTCAAGCCACCTCCTGAGAGCGGCCGGGCAGGCCATGTGCTCTCTCCGCGGTGTTGCTCCGGATAGAGTTTACAGCGCCGGCATGTCTCCATGCGGCGGGTGAGCTCTTACCTCGCCTTTCCACCCTTACTTATGAAAATGCAAAGCATTTCAAAAGCGGTATATCTCTGTTGCACTTGTCCGAGGGTCACCCCTGGCGGGCGTTACCCGTTATCCTTGCCCTGTGGAGCCCGGACTTTCCTCACGCACAGGCTTTCGCCATATGCCCGCGGCCGTTCGGCTGACTTGCGCCGCTATTCTAATTGAAAAAGTGACCTTCGTCAACATTAATCTTGTAAACAAAGTGCAAAAACGGTATAATACCGGTTGCTGCGGCTGATACAAATACTGCAGGCAGTGTACGTGCTTTGCAGGAAGGAGATTCCTTTTTATGACGTTAGAAGAATATGTCCGCTCTATTCGGGAGAAATCCATCGGGATCATCGGAATCGGCGTGAGCAATGAGCCGCTGATTACCATGCTGCTCTCTGCCGGCTGCCATGTCACGGCCTGTGATAAACGCACGGCTGAAGAGATGGGGGAGGAAGCCGAAAAGCTTCTTGCCCTCGGTGCTGATCTCCGCCTGGGAGAGGACTATCTGGAAGATCTGGACTTTGATGTGATCTTCCGTACCCCAGGCCTGATGCCGTTTGAAGAGCATCTGGTGCAGGCGAGGCAGAGAGGCAGTGTCATTACTTCCGAAATGGAAGTTTTCTTTCAGACGTGTCCATGTCGTGTGATCGCTGTAACCGGGAGTGACGGGAAGACGACTACGACGACGATCATTTCTGAACTGCTGAAAGCGGCGGGATTTACGGTCCACCTCGGCGGGAATATCGGCAAACCGCTCCTCTGCGAGACACCGCAGATGAAAGAAGAAGATGTTGCAGTACTGGAGCTCAGTTCTTTCCAACTGCACAGTATGCTGTGCCGGCCTTCTGTCTCTGTGATTACCAACATCAGCCCGAATCATCTGGATAAACATAAGGATTTTGAAGATTATGTGGATGCCAAGAAGTCCATTTACCGGTTTCAGGAGGCAGGTGATGTGCTGGTTCTCAATGCGGATGACGGACGAACACCGGAGTTTGCTGCTGAAACCCGTTCACAGGTACGTCTGTTTTCAACCGGCAGGGAAGTGACAGACGGTGTTTTCTGTAAAGACGGAACAGTCCTGCGTGCAAAGGAAGGCCGGATTACGCCCATCCTACGGGCGGATGAGATTCTGCTTCCCGGTGTGCACAACCTCATGAACTATATGGCTGCCTTTGCCGCAACGGAAGGTGATGTGCCGGATGAAATCTGCCGTCGGGTTGCCATGGATTTCCGTGGAGTTGAACATCGGCTGGAGACGGTTCGGGTGCTGCATGGTGTTACCTATATCAATGATTCCATCGGCACAAGCCCGACGCGTACCATTGCCGGGCTGCATGCCCTGAAAACCAGGCCGATTGTCATTGCCGGCGGTTATGACAAGCATATTCCGTTTGATACCCTCGGTGATGAGTTCTGCCAATACGCCAAAGCCGTACTGGTGACGGGTGCTACGGCAGAGAAGATTGCCCAGGCTGTTACGGCTTCTTCGTATTTCGCCACCTCCGGTCTGATCCTCAAGAGAATTGATGGATTCGATGAAGCAGTGTTGGCAGCGTCCGAGATGGCGGAAGAAGGCGATATCGTCCTGCTCTCCCCGGCCTGTGCTGCATTTGACTGTTTTCAAAACTTTGCCGAGAGAGGTCGGCATTTTAAAAAACTTGTAATGGAGCTGAAAGAGTGAGAAGTTCAGAGATCAGACCGGAAGTAATTGACCTGGCCCGCCGTGCTGAAGCACTTTCCGCGCCGCAGTTCGCCCTGTTGCAGGAGATCTGCGAAGCGAATACGCAGCGTGTGATGGATGCTTTTCAGGAATACCGCGTTTCGGAAGCCTGCTTTGCAGGGACTACGGGATACGGGTATGACGATCTGGGCCGCGAGACCCTGGAAAAGATCTACGCCCGTGTGTTCGGTACGGAGGCGGCTCTTGTCCGTCCGCATTTTGTAAACGGTACGCATGCCATCACAGCGGCTTTATTTGCGCTTTGCCGCCCTGGAGAAGCAATTCTGGCGGCAACCGGAAAGCCCTATGACACGCTGCATCATGCGATCGGCATCACAGGGGAGGAGTTCGGTTCCCTGCAGTTTTACGGGATCGGATACCGTCAGGTTGACCTGCTTCCTGACGGGCAGCCGGATCTTCCGGGTATTCGGGAAGCACTGGAGGATCCCACCGTCAAAGCGGTAACCCTGCAGCGCTCGATCGGCTACAGCACACGAAAAGCCCTGTCGATAGAGCAGATCCAGGCCATCTGTATGGCCGTAAAAGAGAAACGGAAGGATGTTTCCATTTTTGTGGATAACTGTTACGGTGAGTTTACCGATATTCTGGAACCAACACATGTCGGAGCGGATCTGATAGCGGGCTCGCTGATAAAAAACCCAGGCGGCGGCCTTGCTCCTACGGGTGGATATATCGCAGGGAAGGCAGAGCTTGTTGAGCGCGCTGCCGGCAGGATGACACTTCCCGGCATCGGCGGAGAATGCGGCTCAATGCTTGGTATCAGCAGGCTGCTTTTCCAGGGATTTTTCATGGCACCACATGTTGTGATGCAGGCAATGAAAACGGCTGTTTTTGCTGCTGCCATGATGTATCTGCTCGGCTATGACAGCCATCCGCGCTATGATGAAAAGCGGTCCGATATCATACAGCGGATCTCGCTCGGTTCACCGGAGAAGATGGAAGCGTTTTGCCGCGGGATTCAGGCGGGAGCTCCTGTTGATTCCTTTGTGTCTCCGGTTCCTGCTCCGATGCCGGGGTATGACTGTGACGTTATTATGGCAGCAGGTGCTTTTATTCAGGGCAGTTCCATTGAGCTTTCGTGTGACGGGCCGGTAAGAGATCCGTACTGTGTCTACCTGCAGGGTGGCCTGACATATGAATCAGGGAAGCTCGGTGTCATGAAAGCCGTTAACGGCATGCTGATAAAGTAAAAATCGCGTAAAATAATTGTTGACTTTTCCAATAGAGTTTTGTATACTACTATAGCCGCGTTGAAGAGGCTTGAAAGTGAGTGAATCTCCGCCTCAAGAGCGAGACCTGTTAAGAGGGAGGAAAGTTCATTGAAGAATGCTGTTATCGTAACCGGCGGCAAGCAGTACCGCGTTTCTGAAGGCGATGTGATTTTCGTTGAAAAGCTTGAAGCAGAAGCCGGCGCTTCCGTAAAGTTCGACAAGGTTCTTGCCGTAGTTGACGGCGAGAATTCGACCTTTGGCAAGCCTTACATTGAAGGCGCGACGGTTACTGCGAATCTTGTAAAGTCCGGCAGATCCAAGAAGATCTGTGTTTACAAGATGAAGCCGAAAAAAGGCTATCACAGAACGCAGGGCCACAGACAGCCGTATTCCAAGGTCCAGATTGAAGCAATCAATTGCTGATGATTCCGCATACCTGATTTTGACAAAGGGAGGTTAACCTGAATGGCTCATAAAAAAGGAATGGGTTCTACCAAGAACGGCCGCGACAGTGCATCACAGCGTCTTGGAACCAAGAGAGCTGACGGTCAGTTTGTGCTTGCTGGCAATATCCTCGTCAGACAGCGCGGAACGAAAATTCATCCGGGTACGAACGTGGGTAAAGGCAAAGACGATACTCTGTTCTCACTCGTAGATGGTACTGTCAGATTTGAGCGCCTCGGCAAAGATCGTAAAAAGGTTTCTGTTTACGAAGAGCTCACTCAGTGAAAAAATGAACCGTAAGGCCGGGCTGTCAGTCCGGCCTTTTTCAATATGAGGATGGCTATGACAAGCTTTATCGACAAAACAAGAATCACCGTAAAAGCCGGTAAGGGCGGAGACGGAGCCATTGCTTTTCATCGGGAAAAGTACGTGGCGGCCGGAGGCCCCGACGGAGGAGACGGCGGACGCGGCGGCAGCGTGATCTTCACGGTAGATGACAATCTTTCTACCCTGATGGATTTTCGCTACCGGCACAAGTTCGTTGCCGGGAACGGGATGAACGGACAGGGAAAGCGCTGCAACGGAAAGGATGGGGAATCTCTCATCATTCGTGTGCCCCGCGGTACCGTTGTGCGGGATACGGCTACCAATGCCATTATGCATGATATGTCCACCGGGGAAGACTGGGTGGCGGCAAAAGGAGGCAGAGGCGGCTGGGGAAACATGCATTTTGCCACACCGACTCGTCAGGTGCCCCGTTTCGCAAAGCCCGGGCTGGAGGGGGAGTCCTTTGAGCTGACCCTTGAGCTCAAGCTCCTTGCCGATGTCGGCCTGGTCGGGTTTCCGAATGTCGGAAAATCTACCCTGCTTTCCGTCGTGAGCAAAGCACATCCCAAAATAGCAAATTATCATTTTACAACACTGTATCCCAATCTCGGCGTGGTCTATGTGGATGAAGGCAGAAGCTTCGTGATGGCCGATATTCCGGGCCTGATCGAAGGCGCTTCGGAAGGCGCGGGCCTCGGGCATGATTTTCTGAGGCATGTTGATCGTTGCCGCCTGCTCGTTCATGTGGTGGATGTCTCCGGCTCGGAAGGTCGTGATCCGGTGGAGGATTTCGATAAAATCAATGCCGAGCTGAAAGAATACAGCGCAGAGCTCTCCACGCGGCCCCAGATTGTTGTCGGCAACAAGGCAGACCTGGTTTCGGAAGAAGAACAGGAAAATATCTCCAGGCTGAAAGAACATGTGGAAAAGCTCGGGTACAGTTTTTTCGTGATGAGTGCTGCCACCCACAGCGGGACGGAGGAACTCATCCATGCCTGTGCCGAGAAGCTCAGTACAATTCCGCTTCCCAAAGCGTTTGAAGCCGATTACGTGCCGCCCGAGCCTGAAATCGGTTCGGCAGCCGACGTCGAGATTCAGCATTTTGACAACATCTGGACGGTGGAAGGCCCCTGGATGCAGAGCCTCTGTGCTACGGTAAACTTCTCCGACCATGAGAGCATGATGTTTTTTGATCGCGCTCTGCGTACCTCGGGTATCTATGCGCGGATGGAAGAGATGGGCGTGAAGGATGGAGATACTGTCAGCATCTATGACCTGATGTTCGAATATAAAGACTGAAATCATGAACGGGAATAAAGTATTTTCAAATCTGATCTGGCGGTTTTCCGAGCGGATCGGTGCAAAGCTGATCTCAGTCATCGTTAACCTGATCCTTGCCCGCATTCTTGCTCCCGAACTTTATGGTACGGTTGCCATTGTGCTCGTATTTACGGAAATTCTTCAGGTGTTTGTGGAAAGCGGGTTCGGGACTGCACTGATTCAGAAAAAAGATGCAGACGATCTTGATTTTTCTTCCGTCTTCTTCTTCAACCTTGCTGTTTCTGTTTTCCTCTATATTCTGCTGTTTACTGCAGCGCCAGTGATTGCAAAAGTATACCGAAAGCCGGAGCTGCTGCAGATTGTCCGTGTGGTCGGCCTGATCCTTATCATTGCCGGCGTTCGCAATGTTCAGCAGGCCTATGTATCGCGCAACATGCTATTCAAGCGCTTCTTTTTTGCCACGCTGGGCGGAACAGTGGTTGCAGCTGTTATCGGAATCGGCATGGCCGTGAAAGGGTTTGGTGTCTGGGCATATGTGGCCCAGTATCTGCTCAACAACCTGGTCGGTACGCTGATCCTGTGGTTTACGGTAAAGTGGCGCCCGAAGATGCAGTTTTCCCTGGAACGGCTGAAAGGCCTCTTTTCCTATGGTTGGAAGCTTCTTGTTTCCAGTGTGCTGAACATCGTATCCGATAAGCTGCGTCCTTTGTTGATCGGTTACCGCTTCTCGGCTTCGGATCTCTCCTTTTACAACGAGGGCATTCTCTTTCCCAATCTGATTGTGGATAATGTGAATTCCTCTATCGACAGTGTTCTCCTGCCGGCTCTTTCACAGCAGCAGGACTCCGCAGAGAACGTCAAAGCCATGACACGACGGGCTATCCAGATCAGTTCGTATATCATGTGGCCGCTGATGATCGGCCTCTTTGTGTGTGCCCGGCCTCTCGTTACGCTGCTTCTGGGGGACAACTGGCTGCCCTGTATTCCTTTTCTCCGGATTTTCAGCCTCTATTATGCGCTCTTCCCAATTCACACGGCAAACCTCAACGCGATCAAAGCGATGGGGCGGAGCGATATCTTCCTGAAGCTGGAGATCTTAAAGAGAGTCCTTGATTTTGCCTTTGTTGTGGTCACACTGTTTATTGGTGTCAAGGCTATGGCGATCGGCCTCCTGGTTGAGGGCTTTCTGTGTCTGTTCATCAATGCTTTCCCCAACCGGAAATTGTGCGGCTATGCCTTTTCCGAACAGGTGAAGGATATTATTCCGGCTTTTCTGCTGTCTGCAGGTATGGGAGTTGTTGCCTATGCGGTTTCACTTATCGGGTTGGGGAATTTGGTGACTCTGGTGTTACAGGTGCTCTGCGGTGCATCAGTCTACGTTGCTCTGTCAGCTGTGCTGAAGCTTGAACCGTTTTGTTATCTGCTTGGCATTGTACGGAAACTCCTGCATCGAGAATAAATAACCGGCAGAATCGGCTGCCTTTTCACAGGAACTGTGGTATGAGTAAACATCTCTCCGAAAACAAAAAAAAGAAATCGGGCCGGCCGCAGACAAAGCGGAACAGGCTTCTGGAAACACTGCGCCTTTATCCTGATTTCGGAGCTGACAGCGAATGGTATCCCCCCGGCTGGAGGATACCTGTTTTCCTGCTTGCCGGGATGCTCGTACTGCTGGTGTCCTTTTTTCTTCGCGAAGGGTCTCTGTTGTGCCTCGCATTTTATGCGCTTAGCCTGATCCTTGTCGGTTTTCACTGTGTTCTCAATCTGATCCACAACATCCGTCTTGGGCGGTTCTGCTGTGAAGCTCTGCCGGTTGTGCTGGCCTGCCTTGCAGGGTTTACGGCCGGGATGTATATACCATCTGTGCTGGTGATGCTGTTTTATCAAGCAGTCAAACTGGTAGAGATTGCCGCTGTACGTCGCCAGCAGGAGAGCGGGCAGGCCATTCTCAGCATTCTCCCGCAGACAGCATCACTCCTGGAGGAGAACGAATTCGGGAAAAGCGTCCGAACGATCAAGCCCGTACATATCCGAGAAGGCGATCTGCTGACGGTTCAGCCGGGTGAAATCATTCCGATTGACGGTGTGGTGGAAGAAGGGCTTTCTACGGTAGATCTGAGCCCTCTGACGCGAAGCAAAAAGCTTGTCGCCGTCAATATCGGGCATGCGGTATACGGTGGCTGCCGTAACCTTTCCGAACCGCTGACAGTACGTGCATCCTGTGATTTCAGCTCTTCTACAGCACCTCGCGTCTATTCTTCCTTTACCGCAACCCTGCGAAAAGAGAGCGAGGATGAGCGTCTTACCGTCAGGTTCAGTAATATTGCGTATCTGGCACTCTTTGCGGCAGCGCTTCTTTTTGGTGTGATTGTTCCGCTCTTTACCCATAACTGGCAGCTCGGCGTCCGGCGTGCCATGGTGTTGCTGCTTGCCGCATGTCCGTTTGCTGTAAAAGGTGCACTCTCTCTGGCGGTGTTCAGCGGTGTCTCGGAGATTTTTGCCAATGGCATTATCATCCGTGAAATACGCATTCTTTTCTCTCTCGCCAAACTGGAGACGTTTATCTGCAACAAAACCGGCACTGTGACGGAATCTGCCTATACCGTTCGGGAAATCTGCCCTTCCGGGATCAGTGAAGAGGCGCTTCTTTCTGTCCTTGTCAAGGCGGAAAGCGGTTCCGACCATCCGATTGCGAGAGCGCTTCGAAGCTATGCCGGCGTCTCGGAACATTTTGCCGTGCGTAATATTATCCGGGAAGAAATTCCCTGCAAGGGTATTTCCGCACGGATCGGCAAAAACGATGTTTTAGCCGGGAATGCGACGCTTCTTTTTGAAAACGGGGTCAACTGCAGTGTGCCGGAAGGCCAGGGCATTGCCATTCATGCTGCCGTAAACGGGAAATACTGCGGATATATTCTGCTCGAGAACCCCGTGCGGGAAGGCGATTACGATGCCATCGAACAGCTTCGGGCTTCGGGTGTGAAGAATTTTGCACTTCTCTCGGGGGATCTTCGCTCGGTTGTCAGGCCGATTGCCTCAGCGTTGAACTTCAACGTCGTTAAGGCGGAACTTACTCGGGAAGGGAAAACAGCTGCCGCCGCCTATTTGAACGGAAATCGTACACAGGGCAGAACCCTTGCCTATGCAGGGGATGGTTCCAATGAGCTCTCTTCCGTCCCTGACGGAGGGATCAGCGTTACAACGGCTGCACTTGGAAATGATGATGCATCAAGAGCTGATGTAATCATCCTTGGAGAAGGCTTTATGCGCTTTCCGGCTGCTGTACGGGCAGGGCGTGCGTCCTCCAGGCTCTCTTTCCTCAGTGTTACGGTCCATTTTGCTCTTCGCCTGCTGCTGATTCTCCTGGCACTTGCCGGTGTCTGCTCGCCGGTTGCAGCTGCAGCGCTGTTTGCTGCGTCGTCCGTATTGTCCTATCTGTTTGCTTCCTATTTCTTCAACAGGCTCTGAACACTTATGAACGTATATGATTTTGACAAAACCATATTTCCGAAAGACAGTTCCGAAGCTTTCTGCCTGTTTTGCCTGCGCCGTGTTCCACGCCTGGTTTTGCAGCCGGTGATGCCGAAGCTTCGTTCGATCCTTAGCTATTATGCGGGAGGAAGGGAAGACGCCGCTCCAATGAAAGAGCAGCTCTTTGCCTTTCTTGGTACAGTGGGAGATCCGATCGTGCTGGTATCAGATTTCTGGGAGGAGAATTTTTCCCTGATTCAGCCGTGGTATCTGGCACAGGTAAGGCCGGATGACGTTATCATCTCTGCCTCGCCTGATTTTCTGCTGCGCCCGGCTGCGGAAAAGCTCGGCGTTTCCCTGATTGCCACTCCTATGGATCCATATTCCGGACGCATCCTGGGGAACAACTGCCGCGATGTGGAAAAGCTGCGCAGGTTCCGTATGGAATACCCGGATTTTGCAATCGATGAATTCTATTCCGATTCCCTTTCCGATGCTCCTCTTGCCTCTGTTGCTGCAAAG
>JAGCAN010000202.1 GCA_017652685.1 Oscillospiraceae bacterium | reverse complement strand
ACCACCTACTGCGCAGATCATCCGGTCGATCAGGATACCGCTCAGGGCGAACCGTTTGCCACCTACATGTACACGATCTTCCTGCCTGAAGTATGTGTTGACACCGAGACCGGCAAGGTTAAGGTTGAGAAGTTCACCTGCGTTGCCGACGTCGGCACTATTATGAACAAGCTGCTGGTAGACGGCAACTTCTACGGCGGCCTTACCCAGGGCATCGGCCTTGCACTGAGTGAAGACTTCGAAGACCTCAGCAAGCACACCAGTCTCCTGAAGTGCGGCATCCCGTACATCAAGGATGTTCCGGATGATATCGAGCTGCACTACAACGAGACCTATCGTCCTTACGGCCCTTATGGTGCTGCAGGCTGCGGCGAAGCTCCTCTGGATGCTCCGCACCCGGCCATCCTGAATGCAATCTTCAATGCTACCGGCGCACGCATCACCCGCATCCCGGCCCGTCCGGAGAATGTGCTGGCAGCGTTGAAAGCAATGAAAGAGTAATTCTTTCCAAAATATTGTCGCTATGTTATAATAGAGAGGCTCTCCGGAGCCTCTCTATTGCCACACATATTGTATGTTGGGAGGAAGTACCGTGTCACAGATTGAAGAACGCGGCTCAACACACGTATATAAAGTAAATCGCATCTCCAAAGAAGAAATTGACAGCATGGTGGAACGGTGCGTTTATGAGGAACCGCCTTTCTGCAATGCTGCCTGCCCTCTGAAGCTGGATACCCGTGCTATGCTGAAAGCTGCTGGCAGCGGAGATCTGAAAAAAGCACTGCAGGTTTATGAAAAAGCAGCACCCTTCCCTCTGATTCTCTCGACCGGCTGCGAAGCTCCCTGTGAGGCCAAATGCCGTCTTTGTGAAGTGGGAGACGGCATCGATATCCGGAATATTGAAAAGGCTATTGCACGCTACGGCCAGCAGACCAGGCTTGGAAGTATCTTCCGCACTAAGAAGAAAAAAACGGTAGCCATCTTCGGCTCCGGCCTCTTTCCGCTGTTCCTGGCCGGAGAGCTGGAGAAGAAGGCTTACCCGATCACAGTATTCTGTGAACAGGAGACATTGGAGGCTTTTCTCCACTGCGAAACGCCTTTTCTGGATACGGATGCTTTTTCCCTGGAGTTGAAACGCCTGAAAGGAAAAGACATTCAGTTCGTATTCGGCTGCACTATCACTTCTTCGTTTCTGGAAGAGAAACGAACGGCATTTGATGTGCTGTGCGCATCTGGCTCTGTATTTCAGCAGCTTTATCCTGAGGCCGCCTTTTTGCCGGAACTCATGATCTGTGAAGCAGCACAGCTGGTTACCTGCCGGGAAGAAGGCGTCATGGCTGCAGCATTCGGCGCGAAAAAAGCCGCCCTGACGGTTGACCGCCTTGCGCAGAATCTGGATCCCAGAAATATGCGTGGCAGTGAAGGGGCATGCGAGAGCAGACTTTATACAGATCTCTCGGAAGCCATATTGTTGAAACGTATCCCTGAAAACGGACAGGGCTACAGTGCCGAGGAAGCTGTAGCAGAAGCGAAGCGCTGCATCCAGTGCCACTGTGAAGAATGTATGAAGAGCTGTGCCTATCTGAGGCATTACAAAAAGTATCCCGGGCTTCTATCCAAGGAGATCTACAACAACACACAGATCATCATGGGAGACCACCAGCTCAACAAGCCCATGAATGCCTGTTCCCTTTGCGGGCAGTGCACGGTAGTCTGCCCGAACGGGTTCGACATGGCGCACGTCTGTCATATAGCCCGACAGAATATGGTATCAACCGATAAGATGCCTCTCGCTCCACACGAATTTGCTCTGCTGGATCTGTATTTTTCCAATGGAGATGCTTTTCTCGCCCGCCCTCAGCCGGGATTCGACACCTGCCGATATGTCTTCTTCCCCGGATGCCAGGCTTCCGCCATTGCGCCGGAAACCGTAAAAGCTGCTTATCTAGATCTTTGCTCCCGGCTTGAAGGAGGCGTTGCACTGATGCTCGGCTGCTGCGGCGCCATCTGTGACTGGGCCGGGCGTTATGAGATGACCGGACGGACGGAGGAGTTTATCGATCGAGAAATGAGCAAGCTCGGCAACCCGATCGTGATTGCCGGATGCCCGACCTGTGCCAAAGAGCTGAAAAGCCATGAGGAAATCTCTGTCCGCGGGATCTGGGATGTTCTTCTTGAACTCGGCCTGCCAGAGGGTGGGTACGGGCTTGACCGTCCTGTTGCCGTGCATGATTCCTGCGGCGCCCGGGGAGATGCAGAAACGCAGAAAGCAATCCGCACGATAGCAGAGGAGCTCGGCTGCACGGTTATCGAGACACCCTATTCCGGCGATCGTTCCCCCTGCTGCGGATATGGCGGCCTGACTGCCTACGCTAACCGAGAGGTCGCAGCGGAAATGACGGAACAGTGCCTGAAGCGTTCCGAAGCTCCTTATCTCTCCTACTGTATGGCCTGCCGGGACCGGTTTGCACGACAGGGACGGGAATCCAGGCATATTCTGGAGCTGGTATACGGCACGGACGCTGGCAGTCCACCGGACATCAGCGAGAAACGCCGGAACAGACTTACACTGAAAAATGACCTGCTCCGGGAGCTGTGGCTGGAGGAACCTATGGAAATGAAACTGGATTACCAACTGAATTATACCGAGGAAGCGCGGCGGCTGATGGATGAACGCATGATCCTGACCGACGACGTGATTGACGTGATGAACTTCTACCGCGAGACAGGTGAGGCTGTCTATGACAGCGAGAGCGGATTGTTAATCGCTCGAAACCGGGTCGGCAATGCGACCTTCTGGATAAAATTTATCCGAGAAAGCGAAAACAGCTATACGGTTCACGGGGCATACAGCCACCGTATGAATGTTGTAAAGAGGCAAGGCTGATGGCTATTGAGAAAAATTATTATACGATCGATCCGGAAGGAAAACTGCAATGCATGAAGTGTGGTGTTCTGCTGGAGAAGGGAAAAGCCAAGTTCATGTATCTCGACAACGGTTTCCCTGTTGAGCTGCCAGTCTGCCCGGTTTGCGGATTCGTCTATGTACCGGAAGAACTGGCACTCGGCAAAGTGGCATCGGTTGAGCGTGCACTCGAAGATAAATGAATGCACATCCCGGCGGCATTGCACATACACGCCATATGCTGAACATCGCAGCTCTGCCGAAAAAATCCTGCATTCTGGATCTGGGAGCAGGGGCCGGGGAGGCAGTTAAGCTGATGCAGGTCCTCGGGTATATAGCTGAGGGAATTGATTGCGCACCGCGTGCCGATTTTATCCGGCAGGGAGATCTGCTGGAGACCGGTTTTGCAAAGGAGAGCTTCGACGCTGTATTGTCCCAGTGCGCCTTTTTCGTCTCCGGAAACGTACCGCAGGCACTGAAAGAGGCTAACCGACTTCTGAAAAAAAACGGGCTTCTTTTGCTCTCGGATGTGTTTTTTGAAGATCCCTTTCTGTTGCTGAAGGGTGCCGGTTTCGATCTGCTCTATCAGGAGGATCTGACAGGCCAATGGCGTGAGTATTATCTGGAAGCCCTGTGGCGGGAAGAAGCTGTCTCCTGCTGCATTCCGAAAGGAAAATGCAGTTATCAGTTTCTGATTGGAAGGAAGTGTTAAAATGGATCTGTTTGATCGTGTGATGGAACTGAGCCAGTATGGCTACTTTTGCTCTCAGATCATGGCAATTCTGATGCTTGAAATGACCGGAGAAGAAAACCCGGGGCTGATCCGGGCAATGGGCGGGCTGAACGGAGGCGTGGGATATTCCCAGGGTTGCTGCGGCTGTATGACCGGCGGCACCTGTCTCCTGTCCTACTTCACCGGAAAAGGAGAAGACACTGCTTTTGAGGATGCCAACCACAAACCCGCCATGGCGGAATTTACCAGATGGTTTGAAGAAGAGATGACAGCGGAATACGGTGGGATTGACTGCCGCGACATCACAAAAGGTAACCCTGCCAACCGTGTGGAATACTGCCCGCAGATTATTGCAGCCAGTTTTGAAAAATGTGTAGAAATCCTGCAGGATCGAGGACTGCTCTAATGAGAAGGTCACGCCTGGATGCGCTGATCTGTGAACAGGAGCATCTTGAGACTCTTACACGAGAGGAAATTGAAACGGTTCAGCTTGAAAAGCTGAACCGCCTTCTTCTGCGAGAAAAAAAGCGCGTCGGTTTTTACAGGAATCTGCCAGACCATCTGAACCGGCTCTCTGACCTGGCTTCCCTACCCTTCACTACGGAAGAGGATCTGAGCCATAATGCCTCTTCCCTGCTCCTCACTTCACAGGGCGATATTTCTCGTATTCTCTCTGACGCGACCTCCGGAACCACAGGGTTACCGAAACGTGTTTTTTACACAGACAGAGATCTGGAAAATACGGTACGTCTCTACATGGCCGGGCTGGGAGAGCTGATCTTCCCCGGCAACACCGTAATGATCTGCTTTCCGTTTTCCGGCCCGAACGGCCTGGGAGAGCTGATTGCAGACGCCATCACACGCCTCGGCGCGAGACCATTGAAGCTCGGTACCGCCTGCTCCTATGGTGAGCTTCTCTCTGTTCTGGAAGCAGAACAGCCGGAGGCTTACGTTGGGATGCCCGCGCCACTTCTCGGACTTCTCCGCGTCTGCGGGCGAAAAAGCCTCCGGAGAGCCCTTGTCAGCGGAGATGCCTGCCCCGAAATCGTGACTCACAGCTGTGAGGAGCTTCTCGGTGCAAAGCTTTTCCCGCATTACGGATCCCGTGAGATGGGGATGGCCGGTGCCATCACCTGCCCTGCACACAGTGGCATGCATCTGCGGGAAAACCATATCATTGTCGAGATCATCTCTCCAGAAGGAAAGCCCCTGCCGCTAGGAGAAACGGGGGAATTAGTCATCACTACAATCGGCATGGAAGCACTGCCTCTCATCCGATATCGGACAGGTGACTTTACGCGTATTCTTCCTTCTCCCTGCCCCTGCGGAAGTGAGACATTGCGCCTCGATCGGGTGTGGCGCGAAAGTCCGCCTCTCAGCATGCCCCGCCTTGATGAACTTATTTTCTCCGTCCCGGACGTTGTCGATTACCGGGCTGAAAAAAAAGGAGAGTTAATTCTTCTCACCATTCTCACAACAAAAAATGCTGATGCGAAGCTTGTCGCATCAGCTGTTGAAGCTTTATTTCCCAATCTGCAGGTTTCCGTCTCTGCAAAAACTGTCTCCCTGCATGACACTGCCTTATACCGGGGCAAGCGGGTTCTGCTCCCGTTATAACAAAGGGGTATTTTTTCTTTTCCTATCCGCCGATCTGATTCATGCTGCGGCGAGCATGGCTTCTCTCATAATAGGAGAGTTCCCCGTGCCACTGCGGTTTTTCCAGAATGGCGGATTTTATTT
>JAGCAN010000201.1 GCA_017652685.1 Oscillospiraceae bacterium | reverse complement strand
GGCATAGTGCGAGCAATTTTTTCATGATAGTCCTCCTGTAATAGTTTTTTTGAGTATTGATCTGACAGTATTTTAGCACTTTGTACAAAAACAGTCAATAAAATCAGGTAAAATAATGGTGAATATGAGAAAAATGCAAAAACAAGAGCTGTTCTGCAGTGCCTTATAAGGAAAGAGAAGAAGTGCTTGCCGATTCCCAATCTTTACGGTATAATATTATTTCTGTGAAATCCTGTTATTCAGTTTGGAGAATCCGTTATGAGATTTCTTTTTACCTGCGGGGGGACTGCAGGCCATATCAATCCGGCAGTTGCAGTGGCATCCGCCCTGCAGGAGCGATGCCCCGGCAGTGAAGTGCTCTTCATCGGAGCTGAAGGGAAGATGGAGATGGAGCTTGTCCCGAAAGAGGGATATGAAATCCGCCCTGTCAGAATCACCAACCTCAGCAGAGGCCATTCCCTTTCTGCCATTTCACACAACATCGACACAGTAAGAAATGTGGTCCGTTCCACAGCAGAAGCACGCAAGATCATCCGTGCGTTTGCACCGGATGTGGTAATCGGAACAGGCGGATATGTCTGTTTTCCTGTTCTCACCGCTGCGAATGAACTGCATATTCCCACGGTGATTCATGAGAGCAATGCAAGCCCGGGGCTTACAACAAAGCTGCTCTCGCGCAATGTAAACAGAATTCTTGTCGGGTTGGAAGGCTGCCGCGCTGCCTATTCGGATCCTTCCCGCGTGGAGGTTACCGGCACACCTGTACGCAGCGCGTTTTCCCGCTATACTATGGCTTCTGCTCGCGAGGAACTCGGTTTACCTATGGAGGAGAAACTGGTCCTCTCTGTCTGGGGCTCCCTCGGTGCGGGCTATATGAATGAAACGATGCTGGAGATGATCCCCCTTCTGCGCAGGCGGGAATTTCGCCTGATTCATGTAACCGGAAAACAGTATCATTCCGCATTTATGGAAAAGCTTATTGAGAGAATGCCGGATTACGCGGATTACGGTGTGGAAGTGGTGGAATACCTGCATGATATGCCTCGCGTGATGACGGCTGCCGATCTGATTCTCTGCCGTGCAGGGGCATCTACTCTCTCGGAACTTTCCTTTATGGGCAAGCCGGCTCTCCTTGTTCCGTCTCCGAATGTCACGGCAAACCATCAGGAGAAAAATGCGCGCCTGGTGGAAGCTTCCGGCGGAGCGAAAGTTCTGCTGGAGGGAGAGTTTACCGCACAGAGCTTTCTGAATGAAATCCGTACGATTCTTGCGGACCGGAACGGTCTGTCCACGATGGCGGAAAAGTCTGCTTCTCTTGCTTTCACGGATGCCTGCAGCAGAATCTGTGATTCCATTCTCAGTTTGATTTCCCAAGCATAAGGAGTATCTTATGGATGTACAGCGTCCGCCTGAAGGCGGTACAGTTGAATACATGGAAGCAAAGAAGAGGCGCAGTGGGCTCAGTGGTGCGCTGATGTTTGTCATCATCGTTGTCGCTGTTATTTTCGTGATGTCGGTTTCCTTTCGCGTGGAGAATATTCAGGTGGTCGGGAACAACCACTACTCGGCAAGTGAAATCATCAACGCCATCGACATTGAGGAGGGGGACAATCTCTTCTTCTTTGACCGTTTCGCTGCAATCACACGCGTTTTTGCCAAGCTTCCGTATGTGCAGGAGGTCTCACTCGAACGCGCCCTGCCGAACCGGGTTACCATCCGCGTTACGGAGAGCAATGCCGTTGCCTACATCAAAGTTGGTCTTGAGCTGTGGACGTTTGATGAAAAGTGCAAGGTTCTCGGCAAGGCGGCGGAAGGAGAGGAGAGAGGACTGATCCCGATCGTCGGCCTCAACCCGGGTACGATTTTTATCAATGAATCGCTTCAGACAGCTGACGGAGACCAGCGCACCATCAATTATCTCCGTTCCATTCTGTACCAGTGTGTAGAGCGTGGTATAGCTTATCAGGTTTCAAAAATTGATTTCTCCAATACCAACAATGTCATTTTGTATTACGGAGGCAAGTATATCGTCCGCCTGGGGGATCCGTATGCTACGGAACACAAGTTTTCTATGGTTCTGGACGCTATCAGCCAGCTGAAGGACGGAGACATCGGGATTATTGATGTTACGGATGCCTCTACGGTACATTTTAAACCATACTGATCCTCAAATTACAAATTATTTACAAAAAATAAAAAAATATATTGACCTTTTTGCAAATTTGTAATAATATAGTTTCCACGTGAAAGCAGCATTTCTGTTTTCAATTATTTACCAATTGATCTTTCGTATTTGATTATAACGCAGGAGGCTATTGATTATGGATTTTAAAGATGCAGGTCCGGAAAATGTTGTCACTATAAAAGTTGTTGGCGTTGGTGGCGCTGGAAATAATGTTGTAAACCGGATGGTAAAGGCCGGAACAGAAGGTGTCGAGTTTATTGCCATCAATACGGATAAACAGGCGCTTTCCGTATCTAATGCGGATCAGAAAATTCAGATTGGTGAAAAAATTACGCGCGGTCAGGGAGCCGGTTCCGATCCTGAGATCGGTAAGCGTGCTGCTGAAGAGAGCAGAAACAGCATTTCCACTGCGCTTGAAAATGCAGATATGGTGTTTATTACAGCCGGTATGGGCGGAGGAACGGGAACCGGCGCAGGGCCTACAGTTGCTGAAATTGCGCATGAGGCAGGCTGTCTGACAGTCGGTGTTGTAACAAAACCGTTCAAGTTCGAAGGCAAACGCCGGATGGATCAGGCAAACCTGGGGATTCAGGAACTCCTTTCAAAGGTGGATTCTCTTCTGATCATCCCGAATGACCGCCTCAAATTTGCCACCGACCAGAAGATTACACTCGCCAATGCTTTTGAAATTGCTGATGACGTTCTTCAGCAGGCTGTTTCCAGCATTTCCGAGCTGATCAAGAATACAGGCTTTATCAATCTTGACTTTGCTGACGTTTCCTGCATTATGAAGGATGCCGGCTTTGCGCATATGGGTGTGGGGCATGCAGGAGGCAAGGGTAAAGCAGAGGATGCAGCCCGCATGGCAGTGTCCAGCCCGCTGATGGAGACATCCATCAATGGCGCACGTGGTGTGCTGATCAATATTTCCGGTTCTGAGGATATGACGCTGGAAGATGTGGAAGCAGCGGCAAATCTTGTCCAGGAAGCTGCCCACCCCGAAGCCAATATCATCTTCGGCGCAAGCTTCGACCCCGAACTGCAGGATGAAATGCGCGTAACGGTTATTGCCACGGGCTTTTCCGAGATGGCTCCGACAGCCGGAGCTGCGATGAAATCTTCGTCCTATCGTTCCTCCCGCCCGGCATCGGCAATGCCTGTTTTCAATCCGATAGCGGAAGAAGAGCCTGTAACACCGATTATGCCGGTGATGTCTGAACAGGCTATTGCAGAGGCAGATTCCGCACAGGCAGAAAAAGCTGCGGAACAGGCCGGAGAAGATCCTTTCGACAGCATCTTCAAAATCTTCAATACGAAGTAATCCGAACTTGCAACTTCTTCGGAAGCATGCTATAATATGTTAACCATTTCGGCTCCCACTGGCAATGCCTATGGGAGCTTTTCCTTTTGGAAGTGAGGAGGTGAGCGGCGATCGGGAGATTTTTCAGGCATTTTTACAGCCTTTTCACGCAGCACCGAGTAACCACATCCGCTGCCGGCCTTTCTTATTATATTACCATGACGTTTTTCCCGCTGATCATCTGCGTCTATACGCTCCTCGGTAACAACTATGAGCAGGCTATCCGGGTAATTGAATTTCTTCAGCCCTTTCTGCCGGAACGGGGCTATGAAACGATCTCCTGGTTCACCGAGTACATAGCAGATAACTACAGCATCCCGATGATGGTTTTCTCTCTTTCTGTTATCCTGGTCACAGCTTCTGCGGGGATTCGCTCTTTGGAAACAGCAGTCGGCCAGATGCAGGGAAGGCGCCGCTATGAAGGCTTTTCTTTCTTCTTTTTCAGTGTCGTCCTCTCTCTCGCGTTTCTTTTTCTGGTCTATTCCGGCATTGTTGCTATGTTCATGGGGGAAACAGTGCTCTCCCGGGTAAGTGTTGTTCTACCGTTTCTGCAAACGGACAATATGTGGCTGGATTTACGCTATCCTCTCTTTTTTGTGCTGGCATTTATCCTGAATTACCTGATTTATCTGGTCTGCAGAAGCCGGGAGGATCATTATTCAATCGCTCCGGGTGCACTGCTTTCTACGCTGCTGCTAGTCGGTGTAAGTGCTCTGTTTTCGCGCTTTATCAATGCATCGATCAAGTATCCGCTGATTTACAGCTCCATGGCCTCGCTGATTTTGATTATGTTCTGGCTGTACTGCTGCTGCGTTTCTGTCTACTCCGGAGCAGTGCTGAATATTACACGGTGGAATGCCAGGGCAGAAAAACAGGCAGAGGCTGATGCTGCTGAAGACGAAGGTGCCTTACCCTACTAAGATAAGGCAAAACAAAAACAGATTATAATAGAAAGGAAAAACAATGAAAAAACTGATTTCACTGGTACTGTCTGTCCTGATGCTCCTCTCGTTGCTTCCGGCCGTGTTTGCTGAGGAAGCCGCTGACGGGGAAGTATTTTCCAATGATCTCTTTTCTCTCACGATTCCTTCGGAGTTTGCCGGGACCTATGAGGTGGAGGTGCGCGAGAAGGAGATCAGCGTCTACCACAAAGCCTCCCGGGAGGCTAACTGCGGCGGATTTGCCTTTGGTGTCTACGTTTCTGATGATCCGGCACAGTATGCCTATATGCCGGGCGGGAGAAAGGTCGGTGAGATGACATCCGGTGACGGCACGCTCTATAACGTTTTCCTGGATCATCCTACTGACGTCCAGTATGACTTTTCCAGTGAAGAGGCAACAGAAGCCTACCGGAAGCTCTATGGTGCCGATGAAGATATTGTTAAGGGTATGAAGAGCACTGATGGTGGTGTTTTCGTATACGGAGCCGGCACAAAGGGAGAAGACCTGTACACAGAAGTCCTGGCGAAGTATGTTCAGGCCGTCACGGAAGAGTGGGATTCTTCACGCCTGGAAGAGGAGGAAATGAGCCCGGTGTACTATGCCATCCGCATGAGCTCGGACGGTAATCCCCTCGAGAGGATCGGCTTTGCTTACCACGATGTCAACGGTGACGGAATTGAAGAACTCCTGATCGGTGAGATTGCGGAAGGGGCGTGGAAAGGCGTGATCTACGACGTCTATACCATGATGAACCGCGAACCCGTACACGTTATCAGCGGCTGGGAGAGGAATCGTTACTTTGCGTATGAGTATTCCTTCCTGTGCAACGAATGGTCGGGCGGCGCTGCCCTGAGTGGCTGGACGCTGTACGATCTGTTGCCGAATACCACCGAGCTCTTCCCGCAGGTGGCTTTCAAGTACGACGGATATGAAAATCCCGACCAGCCGTGGTTTATCGCCTACGGGATTGATATCGAAAATGACGTATGGGAAAATGTCACAGAGGAAAAGTTCAACGAGCGCAAAGCTACATTTGAAGATTATCTCCGCTTTGACTATACGCCGCTTTCTACCTTAGCCTGACAGGCTATCTTTTGAAAAGAAAAAGCAGTCCGAACACTCGGGCTGCTTTTGCGTATCTATCAGGTTTTTAGCACCGGGTTACAACAGACCCAGCCTGTTCAGAATATCATCCGCTACACCCTCGAGATTACTTGAAATATCGAGGTTACTGTACCGGGCAATGGTATATCCTTCTGCCTGCAGATAGGCATCCCGGCTGAGGTCCTGTTCCAGTCCTTTCTCGGAGTAATGCTGTGATCCGTCCACCTCAATAATGAGTCTGGCTGATGGAATCAGGAAGTCAACAATATAGTTTCCGATGACCTTCTGCCTGCAGACCGTTACCGGCAGGCTGCTGAGAAAACCGGCATAAAGACGGTATTCATATTTGGTCATTCTTCTGCGCATGGTTTTTGCCAGAGAAGTTGTTCGTTTATCCGGCATGTCTGCCACCCTTCAAAAAACCCTCCCGAAGAAACGGGAGGGAGAGTGTTGGAAAAAGGGAATACGGTCAGACCAGGGCTGCCGTGATGATGGACATCTGGTAAACTTCCTCGGCATCGCATCCGCGGCTGAGGTCGTTGATCGGAGCATTGAGCCCCTGGAGGATCGGGCCGTATGCGGCAAATCCACCGAGGCGCTGGGCAATTTTGTATCCGATGTTGCCGGACTGAATTTCGGGGAAGACAAAAGTGTTGGCATAGCCCGCAACTTTGCTGCCCGGGAACTTCAGCTGGCCGACCACCGGAGAAACGGCAGCGTCAAACTGCATTTCACCGTCAATTGCAAGATCCGGAGCCATCTCTTTCGCAATGGCGGTTGCGTCTCTTACGAGGTCAACATTTG
>JAGCAN010000200.1 GCA_017652685.1 Oscillospiraceae bacterium | reverse complement strand
TGCGAAATGCCCAAATATAATATCAGAGAAAAGCCCAAAATGCAAGCTTTTTTTGCAGAAAAATACTCTTTTTCAGGAAGGAAAACACAGGTTGCATATTTGTAAATCCTGCACAAAAATAAGCCTCAATTTTTGTTACAAATCACCAATGTGAAGGAGCTGGAATGGAAAAATCTTGAAAAGGAAAAATCACCGCTGTAAAATGTAAAGGAATTGATCCTTGGAGTGAATGCACTATGATAAAAAACATCATCTTCGATATGGGCAACGTCCTCATCTATTTTAACCGCGATGTGTTTCTTGACCGTGTCGGTCTGACGGATCCCGGCGACAGGGAGCTGCTGAAGCGGGAGGTTTATCTCTCGCTGGAATGGTCCCGGATGGATCGCGGGTCTCTTACCGACGACGAGGCTGCAGACATCATCGCCCGTCGTGTCCCGGCACATCTCCGGGAGACGGTTCATAAGCTCGTCAACGAGTGGGACAGGCCGATCCTGCCCATCCCCGGTATGGAAGAGCTGGCGCGGGAGCTGAAGCAGAACGGTTACGGGATTTATCTTCTTTCCAATGCCAGTTACCGCCAGCCTGTTTACTGGCAGAATGTGCCTGTTGCCGAAGTGTTTGACGGTACGTTGATCTCCGCGGATGTCCATCTTGTGAAGCCGCAGCCGGAAATCTATGAGCTGATGTGCCGCCGCTTCTCGCTGAAGAAAGAAGAATGTGTTTTTATCGACGATTCTACCCCAAACGCCGAAGGAGCTTTCTTCGTTGGGATGCCGGCGATAGTCTTTCACGATGACGCAAAAGAACTGCGGCGTAAACTCAGAGAACTGGGTGTACGCTGTGAAGCGTGATTTTTAGCAGATTGCACAAATTGCAAGGCTGTTTTTTGACAATTTTGCACAAAAATCTTTTATCATAGATAAAAGGCCTTTTATCACTGATGAAAAAAGAGTATAATAATAGTATAGTTTCCACAGCCGAAAGGCTGCAGAAATAAAATATGTTAGGAGGAAATCCCATGAAAAAGTTTTTAGCAGTTGTCCTTGCCCTGTGCATGGTTCTCGCACTTGGCGTAACCGCATTCGCGGATGAAAAGGCTCCCGAAGAGTACAGCGGTACCCTGACGGTTTATTCCCCGCACGACTCTGACCCTCTGCTGGCAGGCATTGCCGCATTTGAAGCTGCCTACCCCAACGTGAAAGTCGAATATGTCGCCGATGGTACATCCAACCTGGTTGCGAAGATTGCAGCTGAATCTGCCGCACCTGTTGCTGATGTTCTCTGGGGCGGCGGTGCTGATACGCTCGCTGCATACAAGAATTATTTCCAGCCGTACTGCCCGAGCGGTATCGACCTGATCGATTCCTCTCTCTATGATCCTGAGTATTACTGGATCGGCGAATCTCCGCTGCCGATGGTCTTCATTGCCAACACCAACAAGATCCCCGCTGACAAGGTCCCCCAGACCTGGGCCGAGCTTGCTGATTTCGATACGGCGTCTTATGGCAAAATTGCCATTGCTGATCCTGTTTCTTCCGGTTCTGCCTTTACCCAGCTCTGCACCATGCTCTTCCTCTATGGCGAGGAAGCCGATGACTATGCATCCGGTTGGGAGTTTGTCGGCAAAGTTCTGCCGAAGCTCGAAGTGAAGTCCAGCTCCTCTCTGGCACATAAAGACATTTATGCCGGTGAGAATTCTGTCGGCATCACGCTTGAAAAAGCCGCTATCAAATATGAAGAGGACTTCATGGTTGTTGTCTATCCGACGGATGGTACGTCCGCAGTTCCTGACGGTGTCGCAATTGTAAAGGATTGCCCGAATCTTGAGCTTGCTCAGCTGTTTGAAGAGTTTGTTCTTGGCTACGACTGCCAGGTCTCTCAGAATGCTGACTGGGGCCGTCGCCCGATCCGCAGCGATGTCACACCTGTCGGCCTCTGCCCGCTTTCTGAAGTAACACTCATGAACTACAACTTCGATTATGCTGCCAACAATGCGTCCGCCATTAAGGAAGCATGGCAGGATCTTCTTGTCGGATAAGATTTCAAATCTGAAATCATGTTGATCCCGGCGAGGGGGAATCCTCGGATTTCCCCTCGCATTTTTCTGTTCGGAAGTAAAAATGTAAAAGATTTGCAGCTTTACCTGTGAAAAGTAATGAAGTAATTATTTAATAGGACAGAGGTTTTACGTATGAGTAATAACGTTTTGATCAAGAATGCCGTAAAGAAATACGGCGATTTCACGGCACTCAATGGTGTTTCACTGGATATAGCAGAAGGAGAGTTTTTTACCCTTCTGGGCCCATCGGGCTGCGGGAAAACCACCTTGTTAAGGATGATTGCCGGCTTTAACTCCATAGAGGGCGGTGAGTTCTATTTTGGGGACAAACTGATCAATCGTGTGCCTGCCCATAAGAGAGATATTGGCATGGTTTTCCAGAATTATGCAATCTTTCCGCATCTGACAGTTGAGGACAATGTAGCGTATGGTCTTAAGGCACGGAAGGTTCCAAAATCAGAGATCGACAAACGGGTTCAGGAGTCACTGGAACTGGTACAGATTGCCCATCTGGCAAAAAGAAAACCTAACGAGCTCTCTGGTGGACAACAGCAGCGTGTTGCACTTGCACGTGCTTTTGTTATTGAACCGAGTGTTCTTCTGATGGATGAGCCGCTGTCCAATCTTGATGCCAAACTTCGCGTTCAGATGCGCTCCGTTATCAAAAAACTGCAGCGTCGTCTTGGTATCACTACAATCTATGTCACACATGACCAGGAAGAAGCGCTTGCCATTTCGGATCGGATTGCTGTCATGAAAGACGGCCATATTATGCAGGTCGGAACTCCGAATGAGATCTATGCAAAACCGCAGAATCCGTTTGTTGCCGGCTTTATCGGAGTAAGCAACTTCCTTGACTGTGAGATTGATTCTGAGGGGATTACTTCCATCAAGGATGAGCTGAAGATTAAAGTCCCGCTCAGAAGGCCTTATACCGGCAAAGCCAAGCTTTCTGCCCGTCCGGAGCAGCTTTTCTTCTCAAAGGACGGTATGCCCGGTGAAGTCTTGTTCTCCACTTTCCTTGGTGATTTTATCGAATATGAGATAAAGCTGAACGACGGTCAGGAACTGATTATCAATGAGTATACCAAGGATACAACCACAGTTCATGCCGATGGGGAGAGCGTACATATCAGTTTTGATCCAAACCGCATCAGTCTGTATACGGCAGATACTGAGGAGGTGCTTTCGTGCTGAAAAACAGTAAAAGCTCTGCCCCATTCTATATGGATGTATGGTTTTGGGTCAAGCTGATGGTGTTTGTGATCTTCATCCTGTTTTTAATCTGGCCGTTCTCTTCCATGATCACAAATGCTTTTGCTTCCACCAAGGCGGAAGGGTTTACGTGGTATAACTTCAATCGTTTCTTTACCAAAAAGTATTACTATGGAGCCCTCTGGAACAGCGTCGGGGTATCTGTTGTTCCGACACTTCTTTCTGTGCTGCTTGGTGTTCCCATGGCCTATTTTATGACGCGCTACAACGTGTGGGGCAAAAAAGTCTGGCATGTGCTGGCAATCCTCTCCTTAATGAGTCCTCCGTTTCTTGGCGCTTACGCCTGGATTATGTTGTTCGGTCGTGCAGGAAGTGTCACGCAGTTCTTTCTGAACCATTTTGGGATTCAGATGCCGACGATTTATGGGTTTGGCGGCATCAGCATCGTATTGACGTTAAAGCTTTACCCTTACGTGTATATGTACACTTCCGGTGCGATGGAAAGTATTGACAGCTCTCTTGAAGAATGCGCCGAAAATCTGGGAAGTGGAAAACTGAGAAGATTCGTCACGGTTACGATGCCTGTTGTCACTCCTTCTATTGCTGCAGGCGCACTGATGGTGTTTATGAGTGCTCTTGCGGACTTCGGCACGCCGATGCTACTGGGCGGAGCGGATTTCCGTACGCTTCCTGTGTTGATTTATAATGAATATTTCAGTGAAATCGGAGGAAACGGCAACTTTGCTTCGGCAGTTTCTATCATCATAGTCGTGATTACCCTCGGGATGCTCCTCATTCAGAAGCTTTGGGTTTCCCGCAGAAACTATGTGATGAGCGCACTTCGCCCACCGAAAGAAATTGAAGTACACGGTTTTAAACGATTCCTTGTTACCTTGGTCCCGTTTCTGATCACTTTCTTCTCTTTCCTGCCGCAATTGGTGGTCTGCATCTGTTCCTTCCAGACAACAAATTACTCCAGCTTTACCGGCGGCTTTACATTTGACAATTATACTGGCTTGGGTAAACGCCTCTGGACTGCAATCAGCAACACATTTTCCTATTCTACTGTTGCTATTGTTTTTATTGTCCTGATCGGAATTTTGATGTCCTATGCGATTGTCAGAAGAAAAGGGAAAACGGGGGGACTTCTGGATCTCCTGTTGATGGCTCCCTACGTTATTCCAGGTTCCGTGCTGGGCTTGTGCTATATAGTTACGTTCAATGTAAAACCCCTTGTACTGACAGGAACGGCAGCGATTATTATCATCTCGTATGTTATTCGAAAACTGCCATATACTGTGCGTAGCGCAAGTGCATTTTTGATGCAGATGGATCCGAGCGTTGAAGAGGCATCGATAAACCTTGGTGTTCCACCGATGAAGACCTTCTGGAAGGTAACAGCTCGACTGATGCTTCCCGGTGTGTTCTCGGGAGCG
>JAGCAN010000199.1 GCA_017652685.1 Oscillospiraceae bacterium | reverse complement strand
GAATGCAAAAACCTGAAGCGTTTCTATGCACCGAACATGCGCAATATGGAACTCGAGATGGATAAAGAAGCCGCAATCTTTCAAAGTCTGCTTCCCGGTGTGGAAATGGATTTCAGTAAGACTTATATGGGCCGAGGCTCGCTGAATGGTAGTTGGCGATATGTCGAAGGATTTAACGGGGGTACCTACACAGAGCCTTATCGGAGAATCCGTGAGATCTTTCGCTATGAAGACGGAGTGTTAAGTCAACCCCGCCTGCTTTATTAAAAAAATCGGGACGGAATTTTCCGCCCCGATTCATTTTCTGCACCGTAATCGGTGACAGATATCTTTTGTGTTTATCTGTTGGTCATTTTCCGAATTGCAATTTTTCTCTGCCGTTCTGCGATGAACTGAGGCAATACCTTCGGCCGGTCAAAGTATTCAATGCTCTCCACGTTTGTACGTTTGCGCAGGTGAATGGCGTCAAATTTGCAGCGCGTCGTACACACTCCGCAGCCGAGGCACTTGTTCGGGTCTACAAAGGAGGCACCGCACCCGAGACAACGTGCTGTTTCTTTCCTGAGCTGTTCTTCTGTGAAAGTCTTGCGGTCATCCCGGAAAGTGGATGCTTTTGCCTTATCTTTATCGGGGTTCTGGCGTTCTGTCCTGTCACAGTCGCGCTTAATGGTGTCAAAGTTGACATTTTCCTTGTCAAAAGCATGATAAGTCAGACGATCGCGGCCGATTGTGAGGCTTTGTCCTTCATGTACATAGCGGTGGATGGAGATGGCACCCTGTTTTCCCTGTGCAATGGCATCGATAGCAAACTTAGGCCCGGTAAAGGCATCACCGCCGACAAAAATATCTTTCTGTGCAGTCTGATAGGTAAATCCGTCTGCCTGAACGCGTTTTTTCTCATCGGTTTTAAGCTCACCGAGATCCAGCCCATCCAGATCAACCTGCTGGCCGATTGCGGCAAGAATTGCATCGCACTTGATCTTTTTCTCCCCTTCACAGACAAGCGCAGTTACTTTTCCGTTTTTGCCCTCTATCTCCACAGGTCTGTGCTCAAACAGGAATTGAACGCCTTCTTCTTTCGCTTCAGCTACTTCAGCCGGATCTGCCGGCATGTCGCTTTCCTTCCGCCGATAGGCAACGGTGACGTTCGCTCCGAGGCGTACGGCAGTGCGAGCGACATCCATGGCTACGTTTCCGCCACCAACAACAATCACCTTTTTGCCGATTTCCGGTCTTGCCCCTGCGTTTACTTCACGCAGGAAGTCAATGCCGCCCCATACTCCCTGGAGCTCTTCTCCTGGAATCCCGAGAGAGGCTGATTTCTGAGCCCCGACTGCGAGGTAGAAAGCATCAAATCCCTGCTCGCGAAGCTGCTGAATGGTTACATCCTTACCGACCTCAACTCCGCAGCGGAAGATTACACCTAATTCTTTTAGCACATCGATCTCTGCATCCAGTACCGGCTTTTCAAGGCGGAAGTTTGGAATGCCGTATCGCAGCATACCACCGGGTTGGTCATTCTTTTCAAATACAGTCACCTTATAGTTGTCTGCCGCCAGGTAATAAGCACAGCTCAGGCCGGCAGGACCCGCGCCGATTACGGCGATTTTTTTATCGCTGTAATCATAAAGCTTTTTTGGTACAAAACGTGTATCGCGGTCAAGCTCTCTGTCGGCAATAAACTTCTTTACTTCGTCAATAGCAACGGCCTGGTCGATCTGAGCCCGTGTACATTCATCTTCACACTTTCGGTTGCAAACGCGTCCGCACACTGCCGGGAACGGGTTTTCCTTCTTGATGAGTTCCAGCGCATCCAGATATCTGCCCTGTGCAGCAAGCTTGAGATAACCCTGTACGGCAATGTGTGCCGGGCATGCTGTTTTACATGGTGCAGTGCCTTCCGGTGCAATATATTCCCTGTTGGTGCGATGCTCAGGGTTCCAGTGTTCCGGGGTCCATTCTATGTCATCCGGAAGTTCCATGTGTTTATGTTCAATCGGAGTAATCGAACAGAGCTTTTGCCCCATCTGGATAGCATTGTTAGCGCAGTGGTCCGTGCACTGGCCGCAGGCAACGCACTTTTCCTGTTCAATCTCGGCAACGTAGTTGCTTCTGGAAGTATCGGGCGTGTTGTAATACTGTGAAACGCCGAGAGCCAGGCAGCTTTCCGGCTGGCAGTTGCAGATCGCAAACGTCTCACCCTGATGCAGTGTGGTGATCTGGTGAACGCATCCGCGCTCATCGCACTTCTGAACCAGCGCTTTGGCTTCTGCTACCGAAACCGGTTTTCCCTTGCCGGTGCGGTTGAACATATCAGCCACATGGCCCATAAAGATGCACAGGCCTTCGTCAAGGTCACCGCTTCCTTCCCCCATCATTCTGCGGACACGTCGACACTGGCAGGGAGTGACGCTCAGATGGCCGTCATTGTCCTCAATGTATTTGCTTACACGTTCGTTGTCAATCTGCTGCGCCTCTGCCGGGATCGCGCTTTCGACCGGAATCACGCGCATGATGCCGGCGCCCATCGGCGTGTTCGGAGCATGTTCAATCTGGCTGGTCGTTGCATGCCCGTGAAAGGCATAAGCAATTTCAGGGTGTGCGAGGCAGAACTTCTCATTGATCAGCAGGAACTCAAAAATACCCGGTGTATAGGGTGGAAGCAGATAAACCTCCAGTCCTACTTTCGGGACTACGACCTGTACCACCAGCCCTATATCCGTGATTTCCCGCAGTATTTCACGTGTCCGTTTAACGGGGATTTTAGCTTTTCGTGCAATCAGCGGTACCAGAGCCGGTTTCATATCCGTCATAGCGAGCATAACAGCGATCTGCTCATCCGTAATCCACTGCTCGAAAAGCCTGTATTCTGCGCATTCCGGGGTGATTGTATAATGTCCACCGTTGATTTTTTCGCATAGCTGAATCAGATTTTGCCTTACTGCCATATCAGGTTCCTCCTTGTCTCTTTCAGATGAGTTTCATCTGTTATCTCGATCTTTCTTTTTAGTTTACGCGATAAGAAAGCAAAAGTCAACAACTCTCATCCCGGTAAAAATGTGATTGTTGCTGAGTGAAAAATGTGGTACAATAGCTGCACTCTTATTATAAGGTAGGTAAAGATATGTTTGGCAGGCGGGCAGACGGACGCAGAGTTAAGGGGATTGATCCCATCATGCAGATCACTTCCTATGTGATGCCGATGCGCTGTGACGCGCAGGTGTTCCTGAAGCACCGGGCGGACATGGAGAAACTTACAAGATACATCCGTCAGCAGAAGAAGGAAAAAAATCAGCAGCTTACCCACATGCAGATCGTAGTTGCGGCATATGTGCGTGCAGTAAGCCGCAATCCCGAAATTAATCGTTTTATCATGAACAAGCAGCTCTTTGCACGGAATAACTGTTCTGTTGCCTTTACGATTCTTAAGAATCCTGCGGATGCCGATGAAGGAGAATCTGTCGTAAAAATCAAATTTGATCTGACGGATACTATTTATGACGTACGGGATCGCATGACTGCCGGGGTGGCGGCAAACCGGGGAGATCAGCCTGCGGGCTTTGTGGATAAACTTCTCAGTACGCTCTTTCTGGTGCCGGGACTTGCAACAGGCATTGTAGGGCTTGTTCGTATTCTGGACCGATACGGTCTTGCTCCGGGTGTCCTCATTGAGGAGCTTCCGTTTTATGTAGGCATGTATATTACCAATACGGCATCCATAGGTGTTCATGATGTCAATCATCATATTTATAACTGGGGAAATGTCGGTCTCTTCCTGGGTATGGGGACGACGGAGAAGGTAGCCGTTGTGGAAGATGGTGTAACCCGTATGAAGCGTTATCTGCCGATAGGTATTACTGCGGATGAGCGTGTTTGCTCCGGTGCACACTATGCGCGCTTCTTTTCTGATTGGCGGCATTACATGGAACATCCGGAGCAGCTGGAACTTCCGCCAAAGACTGTCCGCTTTGATCAGGGTTTGGAATATCATGAGCCGAAGGTGGCACAGCTGTAGAAGCATAGAAGGTAGACTTGTCTTTACAGATTCTGTTGACAAACTGCTTCTGAAGTGATATGATGCATTCCGTTCAAAAGCTGTGAAGGAGAACATTTCTGCTGTTCCGGCCGTTCAGAGAAGGCAGTCCGGGCTGAAAGCTGCCCCGTGCCGTTGCAGATGTATGACCGCTCCTGAGCTGGAAGGAGGAAATGCCTTCCCGTATGGCGTGCGTGATCGCCTGAATGAGTGAAATGCAAGGTGGAACCGTGTACTAATTTGTGCACCCTTGGCAAAATGCTGAGGGTGCTGTTTTTTTGGAGGGAAGAACAATGGCAGAAAATGAAAACAAATTTACCTTTGAGAATGAGGAATACCGCCGTACCTATTGGCATACCTGTTCTCATGTCCTCGCGCAGGCGGTAAAGCGCCTGTATCCCGAAGTAAAGCTTGCAATCGGTCCGTCGATCGACAACGGTTTCTATTATGATATGGATTCTCCGTTTGCCTTTACGCCGGAAATCATGGAAAAGATTGAAGCTGAAATGCGTAAGATCTGCAAAGAGAAGCTGAAGCTCGAGCGGTTTGAACTCCCGCGTGCCGAGGCACTGAAGTTTATGGAAGAGCGTGACGAACCCTATAAGGTGGAGCTTATCAATGATCTGCCGGATGATGTTCCCATCAGTTTCTACCGCCAGGGCGAATTCACGGATCTCTGTGCCGGACCGCATCTCGATTCCACCGGTCGCATCAAGGGCAATGCTATCAAGCTCACAGCCTGCAATGCGGCCTATTGGCGTGGTGATTCCAGCCGCCAGACACTGCAGAGAATTTACGGCATCGCTTTTCCGAAAAAGGAAGAACTTGATGCGTATCTTGAACGAATTGAAGAAGCCAAACGTCGTGACCACCGCAAGCTCGGGCGTGAGCTCGGTCTGTTTGCTTTCCGCGATGAGGCACCCGGCTTCCCGTTCTATCTGCCGAAAGGCATGGTTCTGCGTAACACCCTCATTGATTACTGGCGCCGTGTTCATAAGAAGTGGGACTATGTTGAAATAATGACTCCCCAGATCATGAAGCGCTCTCTCTGGGAGACTTCCGGTCACTGGGATCATTACAAAGACAATATGTATACAACGGTCATCGATGGGGAGGATTTTGCAATCAAGCCCATGAACTGCCCGGGTACTATTCTGGTATATGAGCTTGAGCCGCATTCCTATAAAGATCTGCCTATGCGCTGTGCTGAACTCGGTATTGTCCACCGCCATGAGCTTTCCGGTGCACTCCATGGCATGTTCCGTGTTCGCTGCTTCACGCAGGACGATGCCCACATTCTCCTTGCCAAGGAACAGATCACGGATGAAGTTGTCCGTATTGTAAAACTGTTCGACGAAGTGTATTCTGTCTTCGGCCTCCCGTACACCATTGAGCTCTCCACCATGCCGGAAGATCATATCGGCACTGTGGAAGACTGGGATATTGCAACCAATGCTCTGGCAGATGCCCTCACCAGTATCGGTAAAACGTATATTGTTAATCCCGGTGACGGTGCTTTCTATGGCCCGAAGCTTGACTTCCATATTGAAGATTCTCTTGGCAGAACATGGCAGTGCGGTACGATCCAGCTCGACTATCAGCTCCCGGGCCGTTTCGATCTTGAATATGTTGGTGCCGATGGGGAAAAACACTGCCCGGTGATGATTCATCGTGTGGTGTTCGGATCTATCGAACGCTTTATCGGTGTTATTACGGAGCATTTCGCCGGTGCGTTTCCGGTCTGGCTCTCACCTGTACAGGCTGTTGTCATGCCGATTACTGACCGAGTGAATGATTATGCTGAAGAGGTAACAGCAAAGCTCAACGATCTCGGCTTCCGGGTAGAGTCAGATTTACGAAATGAAAAGATCGGCTACAAGATCCGCGAAGCACAGCTCAAAAAGATGCCGTATATGCTTGTGGTCGGCGATAAGGAAAAAGAGTCTGGTTGTGTTGCCGTTCGTACCCGTTCCGGTGTAGACCTCGGCGCTATGCCGCTGGACGACTTTGTTGCCAAACTTCGTGAAGAAGTCGATTCCATGGCAAAATAAAGAAAAGATTCGCCTGAAAGAAGTGAGGGTAGCCGTTTGGCTGCCCTCATACTATATCCGGTATTTTGTGGTGTTTCCAGTAAGAAAAATACAAGAAATGGGAAACAAAAAGATTTCAAAAAAACTTTTAAAATTTGCAGAAAAAAGTGTTGACAAGGGTTGCTGGATGTGGTATATTAACCAAGCTGTCGCCGAGAGGGGCACAGCGGTGTACCTTGAAAATTGAACAATGTAAGAAAACAGCTTATGCAAATAAGCACCAAAAAGGGAACTTGAAAAGAGTCGAAAG
>JAGCAN010000198.1 GCA_017652685.1 Oscillospiraceae bacterium | reverse complement strand
TCTCTCCGTTAATCCCATGAGCAAGGTTCAGATGCTGCTCAAGCACCCTGACTTTGTCAGGACCATCGGTTACAGCGCAACAGAAGTGATGAAAACCTACCAGTTTCCGCAGAAGGTTGTGGAAATGCTGACACCGTACTGGATTTATGTTGGCAACCGGATGGATGATCTGCCCTTTACGATCTATGCTTTCCTGATGGCAGACTATTTTACGGGCTCATATGTCTGCAGAGGCTTCTCTCATGAGATGAGCATGAAGCTGCAGGCAAAGTGTGAAGAAAACGGTGCCCAGTATGAGTTCACTCAGGAAGTAGAGAAGATCCTCGTGAAAAACGGAATAGTGACGGGTGTACGGACCAGACGCGGTGACGAGATCTCCTGTGACTATGTCATTTCCGGCCCATATCCCAACAAGGTATATTCTCAGATGATCGAACCGCTCAGCGAGGTTCCAGTGGGAGCCATCAAGATGGTGAACGGCCGTAAGCTGGCTTTAGCGCCGGTTTCCGTCATGCTGATCCTTAAGGGAACACCGGAAGAAAACGGTGTTACCAACTATTCCACCTTCTCGGGTGAGACGATGGACACCAACAAAATCTGGCAGAATTACTCCAATCTTACCGAACCGTATAACTATATCACAACGATCTGCCTGAACTATGCCAATCCATCCTGTACACCGGAAGGCTACACGCAGCTCTCCATCACTGTGCTTGTCCCGATAGAGCCCTGGCTTGAAGTGAAAGAAGAGGACTACTTTGATCTGAAACGGCGTCTCGCTGACGAAATGATGGAGACCTATATTCGTGAGGTCGGTCATGTCGACTTCCGGAAAAACATTGTGGAAATAGAGATTTCCACACCTGTGACGGTTTCGCACTATGTCGGTGCGTGGAAGGGCCAGATCTACGGTTACCTGCATTCTCTCTCAGACCATGCTGTTGCAAGGCTTGGCATGAAGGAAGAAGACCACTTTATCGAAGGTCTGGAATTCGCCGGAGCGCATGGCATGTCGGGTGATGGTATGGGCCCGCAGATCACTAACGGCCGCGCAGCTGCCAAAGCAGTGCGGGAGGATCTTGAGAAGAAAGAGAAGGAGGGAAGAAAATGAGCATTTCTGTTCATGGCCTGATCAAGGATGCAGGCGGTGCGACGCGTGTGACCAAACTCAGGAGGGAGAGCTATGCCAACGCTTCTCCGCTGCCTGATCCGAAGGATCATATCCGCGAACTAGCTGATGCACTTCACCCAGCGGAAATGAAGTTTCGGTGCGTTTCCGTGAAAGATGCTTCTCCCACCAGCAAAACGTTTCGCTTCGAGAGTGAGGACGGGCATATCCCCGTTTTCCAGTGCGGACAGTATGTCAACTTCCGCTTTAAAATCGGTGAGAGTACGCTTTCAAGGCCGTATTCCATCTCATCCGCACCGTATGAGGCACGCACCGAGAAGCCTTTCTTTGAAGTGACGATCCGACGCAATGTGCCTTATCTCGTGCCGGACTATATGTTTGAAAATGTACACGAAGGTGATGTGCTCGACGGTACGCTCCCATTCGGTACCTTCTACTGGGAACCTCTGCGCGATTCAAAAGAGATCGTCGCGCTGGCAGGTGGTTCAGGCATCACACCATTCATGAGCATGGCAAAGGAAGTTGCCAACGGTAAAATGCAGGGCTGCAAGCTTACAGTACTCTATGGCTCTGTCAAATCGGATGATATTGTCCTGAAGGATGAGCTGGCAGCTGTGGAAAAAGCCTGCAGCAATGTGAAGATTGTCCATGTCCTCTCAGATGACCCTGACTGGAAGGGCGAAAAAGGTTTTATTTCCAAAGAAATCATCGAAAAGTACTCAACGCCTGATTGCACGTATATGTTCTGCGGTCCCCGCGCCATGTATCTGTTTGTTGACAAGGCATTGAAAGAGCTTGGTGTGGAACTGCGCAGATTCCGCCATGACGTGGTAAACAATCCTGCGGACATTACAAAGGTACCTGGTTATCCGGAAGAAGCTGCTGGCAAAACCTTCAATATTACCGTGGTGCGCGGCATTCAGGAGGATGTGATTTCGGCAAAAGCAGAGGAATCTATAGCCGTTGCCATAGAGCGCGCAGGCATCCTGCTCAACACGCATTGCCGCAACGGAGAATGCGGCCTGTGCCGTGCCCATGTACTTTCCGGGGCAGTGTACACGCTGCCGGACGAGGAAAACCGCCGCCGTATGGATCGGGAGATGGGCTGGTATCACCTGTGCTCTGCCTGGCCGCTCAGTGATGTTAAAGTGAAGATCCCCATTATGTAAGATTGAGATGGAGAAGAGAGAATGGCAGAATTAAGACCGAAAATAGTAAAGCTTTGCCACATTGTTGGCGGCCTGACGGGCGTCGTAAACAAGATCGATGAGAACGCTCCGGAATACTACAGCCTTGCGAGCATTGTGACGGATGATGAAGCCGATGTAGCGATTGCTGCGGGGCTTCGAAAAGAACGCACAACCGCTTATCTGGCAAAGAAAACCGGAAAAAGCCTCGAGGAAGTAGACCGCCTTGCTCAGCATCTGGCATGGATCGGCGTTTTCCGCTGGACGATTGATCCGAAGACCAAGGAAAACCGCTATTTCATGCAGATCTTTGCACCCGGCATAATGGAAATGCTGGTGAACAACCAGGAGCTGCTGGAAACCCATCCTGAGGTAGGGCGCGCTTTTGAGGAATACACCCGTATCCGTATGGAAACGATGTCTCCACTGCTGCCGAGTGGCTACGGACTGATGCGCGTTGTTCCGGTAGAGAGCGCCATCAAGGATAATCCCGAAGCGAACGATTTTGAAAAGCTGAGCTATTATCTCAACAAGTATGATACGTTCAGTGTATCTCCCTGCTCCTGCCGAGCTTCCCGCACCAGTATAAATGACGGATGCGGGCATCTCGCAGAAGAGATGTGCATCCAGATGGGGAAGGGTGCAGAGCATTATATCCGCACCGGGCGTGCCCGTGCCATTACGCGCGAGGAAGCACTGGAAATCATTCAGCGTGCCGAAGAAAACGGGCTGATGCACGATATCCCGAATATTGAAGAGGCGGGTGACAGCGCGGCTATCTGCAACTGCTGTGCCTGTGCCTGCTTCGGGCTCCGCGTTGGTCTGATGTATGGCGCACGCGATGCCATACGCTCCAACTTTGTGGCAGAAGTGGATGAGGCAAAGTGCGTAGCCTGCGCCCAGTGTGTGGAGGTCTGCCCCGCTAATGCTCTGAAGCTCGGCCAGAAGCTTTGCACCACAGTGGACACGACCTTGCCTGAGTATGTGAAACTGTCAGAGCATATCGCAACCAAAAAGGCATGGAACCCGAACTACCGCGAAAACCGTGAAGATGTTGTTCCGACCGGGACTTCCCCCTGCAAAACTGCATGCCCGGCCCATGTGCCTGTACAGGGATATCTGAAGCTTGCTGCACAGGGCCGTTATGAAGACGCGCTCGACCTGATCCGGGAGGAGAATCCGTTGCCGGCAGTCTGTGGAAGGATCTGCAACAAACGCTGCGAGGCAGAGTGCACCCGCGGCGCGGTGGACGAGGCAGTTGCAATCGATGAGGTTAAGCGCTTCATTGCAGATCACGACCTGAACCAGGAAAACCGCAGGATCCCCAAAATGGTCAATCAGACGGGAAAACCCTTTACAGAGAAAATTGCGGTTATCGGCTCAGGCCCTGCCGGATTAAGCTGTGCTTACTATCTGGCAAAACGTGGATATCCAGTGACAGTGTTTGACCGGAATCCGGTTCCCGGCGGCATGCTGACGTTGGGGATTCCAAACTTCCGCCTGGAGAAGGATGTCCTGAACGCCGAAATAGACATTATCCGTGCAATGGGCGTTGAGTTTAAATGTGGAGTCGAAGTCGGTAAGGATATTACCATCCAGCAGCTCCGGGAAGAGGGTTATAAGGGATTCTATCTTGCTATTGGCGCACAGAAATCTGCTCCGATCGGAATCCCGGGCGAAGATCTGGAAGGTGTATACGGTGGAGTCGATTTCCTGCGTGAGGTCAATCTCGGCGGAAAGCCGAAAATCGGAAAGCGCTGTGCAGTGGTTGGAGCGGGCAACGTTGCTATGGACGTATGCCGTACAGCCGTTAGGCTCGGAGCAAAGGAGACTTATATCGTTTACCGGCGTTCTCAGGAAGAAATGCCGGCTGATCCCGAGGAAGTCCAGGAAGCAATGGAAGAGGGCGTCCAGTTCCGCTTCCTCAGTAATCCTGTTGAAATCCAGGGCGAATCGGGCAAGGTCACAGCAATTCGGACGGAGATCATGGAGCTCGGTGAACCGGACGAAAAAGGCCGCAGAAAACCTGTGGGTACGGGTAAATTTGCCACTATCAAGGTCGACAGCGTCATCGGGGCGATCGGTCAGAGAGTAGATTGGGGAAGCCTGGACACAGGTGCAATGGTTATAACGAAAAAAGGCACTGCAGAAGCCGACTCTCTGACGTATCAGACTGCCGAACCGGACATTTTCGTCGGCGGTGACGATTTTACAGGTCCAAGCTTTGCCATCAACGCCATTGCGGCAGGCAAGGAAGCAGCTATTTCACTTCACCGCATCGTGCACCATGGGCAGACACTCACTATGGGGCGCGACCGCCGTGTTTATCGTGCGCTGGACAAGGAACATGTGCAGCTTGAGGTTGCAAGTTTCGACAAGGATCACCGTCAGGTGCACGGCTATAACAAAGAGAAAGAGAAAACCTTCTCTGACGCCCGCATGACCTTCACAGAGGAACAGGTAAGGAAGGAATGCGCCCGATGCCTTGGCTGCGGGGCAACAAAAGTGGATGAATATCTCTGCATCGGTTGCGGCATCTGTACAACACGCTGTAAGTTTGATGCGATCCATCTCCATAAGGTGCGTGACCTGCATGCAGGGACGTTTGAAACACTCCCGATTCATGCTGCGGTTGACATTGTGAAGAAGGTTCCCAAAATCGTCAAAAACGTGGTCGCAAAGTAATGCATGAGCTCGGATTATGCGATGCCCTGCTGAAAAAGGTAAAGCAGATCGCGGAAGACAATGAGCTGGAAGGTGTCAACTCCGTTTCTCTGGACATCGGAACGCTCAGCGGAGTCATACCGGATTTTATGGCGGACTGCTGGGAAGCCGTGATTGACGGCACCCCATTCGCCGAGACCAGGCTGCAGATCCGTTCCGTTCCCGGGATTGCCCAGTGCCTGGACTGTGGGCTCTCCTTCGAGGCAGACCTTGAAAAGCTTGTCTGCCCGGCGTGCAGCAGCCTGAAGCTCAACCCGGTTTCCGGACGGGATATGAAAATTACAGAAATTGAAGGATACTAAAAACAACAACTCCTGCCTTTTCGGCAGGAGTTGTTGTTTACAGATAAAGGTCTCTTTTGATTTTGTCGTAGTGCTTCAGGAAAATCGGTTCGATTTTGGAAGTCAGCTTCATATCGAGGTTGAAGAAGTAAATTGTGAAAGTGACAGCAAACAGCGAGAACACTGTCAGCAGAAGCATGAGCAGTATTTTTAAGGGTTTTGTCATTTTGTCCCTCCTTTCTTACCACGCATTGTCATCCGGCAGAATCTCGATAGACGGATCGATCGGCTCTTCGAGCATGACGGTGCGCATATACGTGTTGAACTGGTCACGAATGGCCTGTCTGGTATAAACCCGCGGATCGCACAGATCGTGGCTGACCCAGACGAGATGAATTCCGCGCTCTCTTGCCTGCTCTTCAAACTGGCCGTGCATGCCTGTCAGTGCTTTGCAGGACATATGTTCCCACATCATCACCATGTCGGCATGCATCATCTCGCAGAACTCCCACAGCTCATCAACAAGCACTTTATAACCGCCGTGGGTACGGTTGCGCATGATCATGTTCTCGTTGAGCCACGCCATATCATAATAAGCCTGTTCCCGGTTTTCGGGAGTGTCTTCCTCCGCAATCATGCGTGTATTGACCATCGAAAGCATATCGGTGAGCGGCATGACGCCCCAGCACTGCAGCATCCAGTAGAGCATATCAATACAATATTGTGGCTGTACACCCCAGATGATGCAGCGATGACGGTATTCTTTTGCCGCCATGCGCTTGTGCTGATACCCTTTTTCTGCGAGCTTCATGAGTTTTGCGTCGATTTTTATGAATTTACGGTCACGCCCGCAGTTGCCCATATAGTTGGTGTCGTTGTACAGAGAGAAGACGGAACCGAAGAACTGAGGATACGGAGTGCTGTTGATTTCCAACTGAGCAAGGCGTTTGCGAGTGGCATCATTTACCTGCTTGGCACACTCAAAATAGTGAGTCCAATCCCACTTCTGACCGGTGTGCTCTTCCACAAAGGCGATTGCCTTTTTCATGTCCTCAGCGGCGTAATCCTGAACGTCTTCCTCGCGATGGCGCATCGGGGCCACGAGCTGGAAGGTCGGAATGCCGTATTGCCGTTCCAGGCGTTTCGCAATCACGCCGTTGCCCATAAGGGAACCGTCGCATGTGGTGTTCACCTGAACAGCGCAGCAACCGAGCACACAAAAGTCGTCTCCAATCGAAATACCTGCCTCTGCTTCCGGCATCGGGCAGACGTCACCCGGGAGACCGTTCTGCTGGGCGACATCCAGATAGTGCATGGTGGAAAACTGGTTGAAGATGTTGGCTGCAAACATTGTCGGCACTTCACGGAGGATGGCTTTTACGTTCGGAAAGCCCATCATGAACGCTGTCATGGCGTTTTCGTCGGTCAGAACACAGCGATCGGAAAAGGCTTTATCGTTTCCAAGGCGGCGGTCGCCGCGGAAGCAGTTATCAATCGCCTGTGTAACGTCTGCAATTACGAAATTCATAGCCGTATGAGTAATGCGCAGAGGCTCATCGCGGAGGCCGATAGTGAATTTGTCCATCCCGTGCATGACAGCAAGATAGTTTGCCATCCAGCGATAGCGGAACATCCCTTTGACGTTGCGTGGCTTCACAATAAACTTGGCGAGAACGGAAACAAGATACAGCCATCTTGTATAATCATAAAATGTGTCTTTCACACCACGCCATTCGCGCCGCCTGCGAACCTTGCCTTCATCATACAGGACGCCTAAAGTATGCTCGCCCTTCTTTTCTCTTGGGTTTTGTATTGTCGTCATTTCGCACCTCTCTTGATCTTCTTGATTTCTATGCTTTCCACGAAAGCCTGGATACGGGTGCGCATCTGCCCGGCAGAGGAGGCGATGTTATACGGCCTGTCTACCGACAGCACGGGGAAGCCGTAATCTTCTCTCAGCATCGTTGAACCGAGCATTCTCTCATAAGCCCATGGGTCACAGAATTTAACCTGTTCGTACACAATGCCGTCTGCATGGTATTCTCTGGCGAGATCATTGACATATTTTTTCCTGCCGTATACCTTTTCCATGTTCATCTGTCGCGGACACTGGCAGGAATAGGTGTAATGGCGGCAGACCTGTGTGAGTGCGTCTTCCTCATCGTTCAGTTCAATGGGTTCTCTGCCGGGGAAAGAGCCAAAGCAGAACCTGTCAGCACAGACAAATGCACCGCACTCTTCGATCAGCTTGATGAGGCCGCTGTCGTCCACTTCTGAGCCGACAAGCAGCAGGCGCGCACGGCAGGGTTTTTCCTCAGGTTCCCGGGTCTTCAGTTCTTCCAGAGTCTCTTGGAGCTTTTTAACCAGAAGATATTTTGGACAGACGTAGGTTGCCAGCGTCAGCACGTGAAATTCATAGCCTGTAATCCGTGGCTTTTCTTCTTTGCGGAAGTTTCCGATTTCACGGATAAGCCTGCACACCGTGTTGTGTTCCTCTACAGCTTTTCGGATTTTGTCATCCGAAATATCAATCCCGTATTTTTCATGCAGCGGTTTCAGAATATGGTTGGTGCACTGAACCTTGCAGAGGTTTACACCATTTTCGTCTGCTTTCAGGGGGATTTCCATATACTGATGGAAAAACCTGTCATTTCCGGCTCCCATCGTGTGCAAAAGCTCCATGTTTTCCACACAGCGGTTTATCATGGTGCAGCCATCAGGTGCAATCACGCAGTCGGCAAAGTTAAAACCGCCTTCTATGGCACGTTCCAGCAGTGCCCGGCTGGGTTCACAGAGAAGATTTGTCATGTAATAGGTGGCAATGTCCATCGAACCGGTGTTCGGGGCAAACAGACGAATGGAAAACGTACCGTCAAGATTCAGCAGTGGTTCAGGGACATTTTCGCACGTATAGGCTACACAGACCTTTCCTTCTTTTTTTGCCTTTTCAATCAGCTTGTTGTTGGCTTGTTCCAGAAGCTTTTCAAAGTAGCCCAGGTGCTTGAGATCTCTCAAGCTTCTTCACCTCTCCCTCTTGTTT
>JAGCAN010000197.1 GCA_017652685.1 Oscillospiraceae bacterium | reverse complement strand
CACCGCAGTTTTGATGGGCGGGCTTGTCATCCAGGGCCTTACTCCGGGGCCTGAACTTTTCGGCAAATATGCCCCGATGACCTACACATTCTTTGCAGGCTTTGTCCTTGTCCAGTTCTTCATGCTGGGCATTGGCCTCCTAGGGTGCCGCGGCTTTGCACAGATCTCCCGTTTGAGTGATGCCATCCTGATCCCGTGCGTTACGGTGCTTTGCTTTGTCGGTTCCTACGCCATCCACAAGAATATTATGGACATCGTTGTTATGCTGTCGTTTGGTATTCTGGGTTACCTGATGCGCAAGTTTGACCTGAACACTGCTGCTGTGGTGCTTGCTCTGATCCTAGGGCCAATCGGCGAAAAGGGCCTCAGAAATGCGCTTCGCACTTCCCGCGGTGATGTCAAGGTTCTCTTCTCCTCCGTCGTTTGCTGGGTGCTGATCGGCCTGTGCATTGTCGGTATCCTTTCTCCGATTTTCATGAACAAGTTGGAAAAGAAGGCAGAACAAGAAGCTGTTGCCGGTACCGGAGAAGATATTGAAAAGCTTACGGAAGAAGATTCCGTCTGACAGAAGTTTCCGAAGAATCCTATTAAAATAGTATCCTATGTTCAACAGGCAGCTTCGGCTGCCTGTTGTGCACTATTTGAAACTCCGGCAATCTTACAGCCGGAGCTTTCTTATGCCTGAATCGAATAAATATCTTAACAGCCTCTTAACAGACGTTTATGGTAAAATATCATCAGATAAAATACCGGTTGATCGGAGGGGAGGGTGCCATGGATTCAATTCTCAAAAAAGCACAGGAGTATTTCCCCTTATCCTGGAAAGGTTGGATAGTCTTTCTTCTCGGAATGGCCGGCGGATCTCTGATTTGTACATTGCTGCAGACAGTCAGCACATCTGATGTGCATGTCCCGATGATTTTTGTGCTGATGGTGCTGATTATCTCTATGCTGACAGATGGGTATTTTTATGGGATCCTTGCGGCCGTTGCAAGTGTATTCGCTGTGAACTGGGCATTTACCTATCCCTATATGAAACTTGATTTTTCAGCTTATGGATATCCGCTCACATTTATCACGATGCTTGCTGTTGGGATTGCTTCGTCGACACTTGCATCCAGATTGAAGGAGCATCAGAAGCTTCGGCTGGAAGCAGAGCGTGAAAAGACGAGAGCTAATCTGCTGCGATCTGTCTCTCATGATCTGCGTACTCCTCTTACTGCAATCAGCGGTTCGGTTTCTGCGGTTTTGGAGGATAATGGGACGATGACAGAACAGGAAAAGCGGGAATTGCTGGAAAACGCGCGGGAGGATGCACAATGGCTCTACAGTATGGTTGAAAACCTGCTTTCCATCACCCGGATCAATGGATCCGGTGAGATAGTAAAAAAAGAAGAAATGCTAGAAGAAGTACTCAGCGAGGCAGTGATCAACTTCAAAAAACGTAATCCGGAGATTCAAATAGAAATCTCTGTACCGGAGGATATCGTTTTCATCCAGATGGATGCCACACTGATTGAACAGGTACTACTTAATATGATGGACAATTCTGTCGCCCATGGAGCGAAGACAGACAAAATTGTCATATCGGCACAGGAGGATGGAGACGCTGTAGCGGTGACGGTAGCGGACAACGGAAACGGAATTCCTCCCCGCGTTCTCAATCATCTGTTTGACGGTTCTCTGCAGTTTGAAGGGATGAGGGCAAAAGACAGCAACCGGTTTATCGGGATAGGGCTCGCTGTCTGCAAGACGATCGTGGAAGCGCACGGAGGAAAAATCTCTGCCAGAAATCGCCCGGAAGGGGGAGCGGAGTTCCAGTTTACACTCAAAAAAGGAGAAGAGGGACATCATGAATATTCGAGACAAGATTCTAATTGTTGAAGATGAACGGAGCATCTCAGGGTTTATTAAAACCGTGCTGGTCAGCAATGGATACGAGGTTGTTTTGGCACATTCCGGGACTGAGGCCTTTTCCATGGTCAGTTCCCATTGCCCTGACCTTGTCGTGCTGGACCTTGGCCTGCCGGATATTGACGGGATGGATATCATAGAGGCAATCCGAGAATGGACACAACTTCCAATTATTGTCGTATCAGCCCGTACGCTTGAAAAAGACAAAGTGGAGGCTCTTGACAAGGGGGCGGATGATTATATTACAAAACCCTTCTCTGCTGCGGAGCTGCTTGCGAGAGTGCGGGTGGCAATCCGCCATACGAGAGCTTCCGCTATTATGTCAGGCAGTCAGAAATACGTCTCCGGTGATCTGACGGTTGACTATGACAAACATATGGTCACTGTTAAAGGTGAAAACTGCCATCTTACACAGAATGAGTATAAAATTGTGGCGCTGCTCAGCCGGTGTGCCGGGAAAGTGCTTACATATGATTTCATTATGAAAGAACTCTGGGGACCGCAAAGCCGAGGAAGTAACCAGATTCTCCGAGTCAACATGGCGAATATTCGTCGTAAAATAGAAAAAAACCCAGCCAATCCGAAATACATTTTTACGGAAGTAGGCGTGGGTTATCGTATGGTAGAAGCAGAGTGAGGATCAGACGGCATTGTTTTCCTGATTCTCGTGTACTTGCGAAAGCCCGGCAGTTCGAGTAACGGGCAGAGAGAAAATGATGCCCTGCCCCGCGGAGGCAAGCCCGGCTTCTTTGTAAATGGAGGTCATGATGTTGTCCTTGATCTCGACAGGAGCGAGAATCATTACGATTTCTTTCTCCGGCTCAATCTGGATGTGGAAAAAGTCTTCCGCCTCTTTTCCAGCAGAACCGCGGCCGCGGAGAATTGTTCCACCGGTTGCACCGGCAGAACGGGCTGCATCCATAACTGTACCGGAAAACCCTGTATTTACAATGCAAAAAATCAGTTCATAAGTCTTATCCATTGCTTATCATCCTTTCATCTCCAGTAAGAAACCCGTATACCAGTTTGCCGATAGTGCTCGTAAGAGGAACCGCCATTGCTATCCCCTTTCCGTTGCGGATGTTTCGAAATCGGTTTTCCAGAAGATCCATGGTTTCCTCGACCTTGTCAGAGCGAAGAATAGCAAAGATGGCGCTCTGCTCGTGATCCATCAGACCAAGCATATCAAGTATGCTGGTATCGGCAGTGCCCTTTGCACCAGTTGTCACCTGTAGAGAAGATCCGCATGTCTGAAGCAGATCCGTATAAAACAATACTTTACTCTTATCCACAATGCATATGATGAGCTCAAGCTTAACAGGCGCGAGCTCTTTTTTGTTGCCTGCCATTACATTCAACCTCCTTTACCGGAAGTAAATAATCTGGGCATCATCAGCGGATAGAATCCGCTTGATGGAGCGGCGTGTACGCATAGCCTGCTGCACAATGCTTTTAAACCCGAGTGCCTGAATGGTAATCAGTGGTGTCATGGCGACCATTGCAACTATCCCGAATGCATTCTCCAACACAGCCTCACTGCCGGATGCTGTAACACAGGCACCAATTGCCATGGGCAGTATAAAGCTGGATGTTAACGGCCCGGAGGCCACGCCGCCGGAATCAAATGCAATGGCAGTGTAAAGATGCGGGATGAAAAAGCTTAATCCGAGGCTGAGAATATAGCCGGGGATGAGGTAATACAAAAGAGAGAATCCTTTCATGATGCGAAACATCGAAAGCCCAATAGATATCCCTACGCCGATGCTCATGGCGAGCATCATCTGCCGCTTAGTCACCTGACCTCCGGTAATATCCTCTACCTGCATATTCAGAACATGAACGGCAGGTTCGGCCAGCACAACGACCATCCCAATGACAAAACCGAAAAGTGTCACTTTCTCACTGCCGGCAGAGGCAAGCTGCTTCCCAAGGTGATATCCAATGGGCATGAACCCTACATTTACCACTGTGAGGAAGAGGACAAGCCCGGAAAACGTGTATATTACGCCAATCAGAATCTGTAACAGTTTCCTGCCAGGCAACCGTAACACAGCCATCTGCAGCACGGCAAAAAAAGCCACAATCAAAAGCAGAGACTTTGCCACCTCTTTTGCAGTTTCTCCCAGTGTGTGAAGAAGAACATAAAGGAGATTTGCGGGGATGGAGTAATCCGGGACAGCATAGTTCAATGTGCCAGTGGAGGTGATGCAAAGTGCCAGCACAGCGACGATAGGCCCTACAGAGCACAGCGCTACCAGACCAAAGCTGTTTTCATGAGCACGTCTGCCGCCGACAGTTTGTGCAATGCCAACTCCAAGTGCCATAATGAACGGCACGGTTACGGGACCCGTCGTTACACCACCGGAATCAAACGAAAGCGGTAAAAGCTCCCATTTCCCATGCTCCATTAATACTGCTGCCAGCATGAAAAGTATCATATAGAAGAAAAAAAGCAGTGCACTCAAATCGTATTTCAGCACAATTTTCAGTACGGCTATCAGCAGAAAGAGCCCGACACCGATACCAACCGAGACAATCAGAACCCTCTGATGGATTGCTGCTCTGACCTGCCCAGCAAGAACGGTCAGATCAGGCTCGGCAATGGTGATCAGAATACCCATTACCAGAGAAACCAGCAGAAGGATTCCAAGACGTTTTGATTTTGTCAGCCCTTCGCCAACATGCTCTCCCATGGGCGTCATGGCAAGATCGGCTCCAAGATTAAAAAGGCTGATTCCGCCAATCATCAACAGGGCAGATGCTGCAAAGATTATGATTTCCTGAGCTGAAAAGCTCACCAACGGTGTCAGAGAAATCAAAAGCACAATTGCCGTAACTGGCAGAACAGAAAGGAGCGCTTCTTTCAGCTTGGCAAGCAGCGCCCTTCGAATCATAGAATCACCCTCATTTATAAACTGATGGTATGATACCATTTAATCCCAAAGAAAACAAGATTATCTCCAAAAAGAAAGCCATTACCTTCGAAACCTGCCGGTTATCGGGAAATGGCTTGAGAGGAAACAGAAAAGTTATTATTCCATTTCGGCAATCCTGTTTGCATTCTCTTGTTTGTTGATTTTCCTCTGATTTATCAGGGAGTAAATTACTACGCCTACAGCAATAACAAAGAAGCCAATTGCAATGGGATAATTGAGGATAGCACCAAAATTTCCACCGTTGAGATCCATAAATCGTACAAAGTTCTGCTCACACATTGGCCCAAGAATTAATGCGAGGAGAATCGGGGAGAGCGGGAACTCATACTTATTCATGAGCCAACCAACTACGCCAAAAAACATACAAACGCCGATATCGAACACATTTTTATTGATCGAGAATGCACCAAGAAGAGATACAATCAGAATAATCGGGTAGAGCATCCGTTTTTCAAGCGATACGATTTTTGCAAAAACGCGCACCCCTGCGCAGCCCACCAGCAACATGGCGAGATTGGCGAGCATCAGAGCCGCGAAAACTTTGTAAACTGTCGGCAGTTCGGAAACATACATCATCGGCCCAGGCTGGATGCCTTTCATAATGAAGGCACCAAGGAGAATGGCCGTAACTGAATCACCGGGAACTCCGAGGGAGAGTAACGGAATCATCGCTCCGCCTGAACAGCCATTGTTAGCGGACTCTGTTGCTGCTACACCATTCGGAATGCCGGTTCCCCACTTCTCCGGATGCTTACTTAGACCTTTGTTAAAGGCATAGGATACAAAAACCGCGATGTCCCCACCCGCCCCCGGAATGGCTCCAATAAAGGTACCGATAATACCTCCGGTGATGATATTGGGAACTATCTGCAAAATGGTCTTGCTATCAGGCAGGACGCGGGTGATTTTCTCGTTAGATTTTGCCTGAGCGCTTTCTCTCCCAGAGAGAATACGTTCTACACCGGCAATTACTTCAGCAACAGCAAAGAGGCCAATCAGCACCGGGATAAAGCTCAGCCCACCCTTGAGGCTTGTGACGCCAAAGGTAAAACGTTGCTTGGAATATGTCGGGTCGAGGCCTATCGTACACAAAAGCATGCCGAAAAAAGCACTGACGAGCCCTTTCGATATAGATTTACCGGAAATAGAGATAATTACAGAGAGCCCAAAAACAGCCAGCATCAGCATTTCTGCTGAGGTAAACTTCATGGCGACTTTAGCCACCAGCGGAGAGAGGAAGGTCATAATCAAAGCACCGATCACGCCTCCGCAGAAAGAAGAAAACATGGCAACTGAGAGTGCTTTGCCAGCCTCACCCTTTTGTGCCATCGGATAGCCATCCAAAATGGTAGCGGCAGCAGAAGGTGTGCCAGGAGCGTGGATAAGAATAGCAGAGATTGAACCGCCGTACATGCCACCGCAATAAATTCCCAGCAATAATCCGATGGATGGGATAAGATCCATGCCAAAAGAAAATGGAATCAGCAATGCGACACCCATAGTAGCCGTCATCCCCGGGATAGCACCGAGAAGAACGCCACCTGCAGCTCCGAGGAGGGTCATGAGTAGCGTGGTGGGATCCAGAAAAACATTTGAGTAGCTGGAAAACAGTAAATTCCAGTCCATAAAATCATTCCTTTCTCAGAGCCTGTCAACCAGATCCTTAAGGAACTGAAACACACCCATTGGGATATTGACCGACAGAAATTTATAGAAAACCAGCCACATACCAAGCGGAACGAGCAGAGAAACCAAAATGAGT
>JAGCAN010000196.1 GCA_017652685.1 Oscillospiraceae bacterium | reverse complement strand
GTCTAAGTGATTTGGAAACCTCTCTGCAGGACAAAATCCGTGTTTACCTGTATTCCGAAGACGCAAAGGCATGCCTGTATCAACCTGTCTCTGACTGGCTTTTGCAGATTTCCGATGAGTTGGAGCAGTATACATCAGAAATTTGCCGGCGCTACCATGTGCCTGACCGTTCCCTGGGAATTTCCTCCGGATTGACGGCAAGCGATTTTCACATTCTGGAAAAAATAGATGCAAAAGATATTCTTTCTGGAGATTCCCTCACCTGGACAGCAGTATTTGTTGAGTCCGTCATCTCCATTCTGATCGCGATGCTTTGCGGAGGAAGCGGAGTGGTACTGATCAGTGAAGGCCCCGTCGGAATGCTGATCGGGTTTATTATCTCTTTCCTCGTGCTTGTTGTCAGTCACATCATGGGGAAAAAGGCAATTGACGAAAAACTGATGAACGCAAATCTTCCGATCCTCGTCAGAAAACTTGCTCTTTCCAATATCATGCCAAAGATAGAGCTGCCCCGCACAGATTTCACCGGAATGCTGAAGCAAAGCAGACTCGGACAGGTAATTTCCGGAGAGGAAAACCCGGAAGGGAAAAAGAATTCGTCATTCCATTTGCTGCCAAAAATCCGCCCAGCCAATACCGGAGAAATCTCTGACCGGCGTATGCAGGCAATTCGCAACAGGGTCATGGCAAACTATGAAAAGCTGATCGGAAGCACAGAAAGCAGTGAACTTCTCGCATTAAATGAACGCATGAGTAAAGAAATCTCTGAGCAAATCGAAAAACGTCTGAAAGAACTCGCAGAGCAGGTTGAAATCCCTCTGACATAATTTCCTGCAGAATAGCATCAATTTAGCAGAACCCCGTAAAGAAAAGGAGAAGGATATGACCGAAAAGAAACTGTATCTGATTCTGCAGTCGGTGCTGTGCGTTTTGCTGGTAATTCTGCTTGCTGCCTCAGCCCTTTCGATCTACCGAGAGGGCAAAGCACTTAAAACAGAAGATCCTATGGCATCGATCTATACCCGCGAGAAGGCCGCAGAAAGGTTCAAGCCTATTGCACCGCTGTTCTTTGCGGCAATCGGCCTGACTGTCGCCGGCTGGATTCTGGCAGTGAAGGACGAAAACGCTGATAAACCTGTCAGGGACCCCGAACTGACACGTAACCTGACCGTTGCGCACGTAACACAGCCGAACGAAGCTATGAAGAAAGAGCAGGGAAAGCAGAAAAAGCTGTTCTGGACCGGCTGGGCATTGTTCGTCATTTGTATGATGCCGATCGCGTTTTATCTCTCCAATGGTACTCACTTTCCTGACGGTAACCTGGAAGAGATGATCGCCTCGCTGGCCCTGCATACCTTTCCATGGATCGTTCTGGGGCTTGCGTGCCTCATGATCTCCTCCGTTCTGCAGGAGAAGAGCATGCTGCGCGAAACCACAGCTGCCCAGGAGCGGATCAAAGAAGAAAAGGAATCCGGTATCAAACCGGAACCACGAATGGGAGCCCCCGCTGGAAATGTGAAAGCAAAACGCACACTTCAGATCATAGTGGCCATCGCGGCAGTGGTCTTTATTGTTCTGGGTGTCTGTAACGGAAGTGCGAAAGCTGTTCTCACGAAAGCCGCAAATATCTGTACGGAGTGTGTCGGCCTTGGATAATGTGAAAACTTCCTGGTGGCAACGCCATCGTCCCAGTACCCGCCGGCTGGTACAGCTGTATAGTGCACTGCTTTATAATGCCCATCTGAAAGGTTTTATCGACGGGGAAATCTATGTGGGTAAAGCAAAATACGCTTGTGTGCCGGGTTTCAACTGCTATTCCTGTCCCGGTGCCATTGGTGCTTGTCCGCTGGGTTCGCTCCAGAATGCGCTGGCCTCTTCCGGTCATCAGGCCGGTTGGTACGTGCTCGGCATTCTTTCTCTTTTCGGCATCATTTTTGGCCGTACGATCTGCGGCTGGCTCTGTCCGCTTGGTCTGATTCAGGAGCTGTTACACAAAATTCCAACGCCGAAGATCAAAAAATCCCACATCACCCGCGCACTCAGCTGGCTTAAATATATCCTGCTGGCGATCTTCGTAGTCGCCATCCCTCTGTGGTATGGGCTGAAGCATAATCTTCCGCTGCCTGGTTTCTGCAAGTATATCTGTCCTGCAGGAACCCTCGAAGGCGCTATAGGCCTGCTTTCCAACCCTGCAAATACGGAAAAGTTCTCGATGCTTGGCATTCTCTTCACGCGAAAATTCATTATTATGCTTGTCATTGGCCTGGCTTGTGTTTTCTGCTACCGTACTTTCTGCCGCTTTATCTGCCCGTTAGGAGCGATATATGGCTTCTTCAACCGCTTCAACGTCATCGGCGTGAAGGTCGATAAAAGCCGTTGCAACGGATGCGGCAGTTGTGTGCGTAACTGCAGCATGGACGTACGGCATGTTGGTGACCATGAATGTATTAACTGCGGTAAATGCATGGAGGTCTGTGCTCAGAAAGCCATCTCCATCAAGGCGGGTTCTTACACACTGAAAGCTCCCACAGCGGGCTGTTCCGATGACACCGGGCATTCTGAAGCCAGCCGGAAGCGTTTCGTCAAAGGCTTATGGAGTGTGGCACTCGGCCTGCTTTGCGTCGCCCTGCTCTGGTTTAACTTCCTTGACCCGACTGTGAAGAAGCGTTCGGCCCCAAAACCCACTCCTTCCCAGGCAACAAGCATCTCTCCTGCCTCCCCTGCCTCTCCAGCCCTTCCCCCGGAGGAAGATGCGGCATCGCTGGAGGATATAACGGAAGAAGCCGTTCCTGCTATAACACAAAGCGCGTCCTCCGCGGCAGCAGGCCCTGTCAGTTACGATAGCGATGCACCCATTGGCTATGAAATCGGCCAGCAGCTTGCAGATTTTACAACATCCACATTTGACGGCAGAGAGTTTCAGCTTGCTGATACACGCGGCAAGATCGTCTTTATCAACCTATGGGGAACTTACTGCACACCCTGTGTACAGGAGCTTCCGGAGTTTGAAGCGCTCTTGAGGGAGCATCCGGATGAGATGGCCATGCTCGCGGTCCATTCATCTATGACCGGTGAGGTGGAACCGCAGGACTTTGTCGTCACCAAAGGCTGGGAGGACTGGATGCTTCCCTTTGCCCTCGACGATGAGGACGAAGACACCATCTTTACCATTGTCAACGGCAGCACGACGCTTCCTCAGACCATTGTTCTGAACAGAAGGGGCGAAGTAATCTATAACCGGGTCGGCTCGGTCACTTCCGAGATGCTGGAAGCGCTTTACAAACAGGCGGACGCCAGTGTACCCACAGCTCCGGCAGACAACTGAAGACGTCGACCAACACTCGGATGAATTAATGGGCTTTTACCGTAAAAGACACGGTGAAAGCCCATTTCTGATCATATAGGTATAAAGCATATTCGACCACTTTATAAAAGTGATATCTTTTTCTCCCTCCAGGATTGAAAAGCTCTCCATAAGGGCAAAAGGATGAGATAAACAGCGGCGGTGATTGCAGCAATCGGGGCACCTATCGTTGAAAGAGGAACGCCTCCGGCGATGGACCACGGTATCAGAGGAGCAATAACAACGGCTGTATCTTCCAGATCCAAAGCCAGTTGCTCCTTATTCTGATACCCATCCCCGCAAAGCTGGTTCACCAGAAGAATCGTTAGAGTCTGATTGCAGGCAATCATACCGGCCAGGATGGATGTCCCCAATACAGAGATAAAAGCAGTCGTCTTTTCTTCGGCAGATAAAACAATTGCCTGTACCCGATCCAGCAGGCCTGTCTTCTGAAAAATCCCGGAATAGCTTGAAGAAAGACAAACGATGCCTGCAACCCTGAACATCGAAAAAATCCCTCCGCCGCTGACCATTGCGGCAACATCAGCATCGATCGGGTGAAAGCCAATCACAGCCACTTTCAGGAGTTCGACAACTGACATTTTCTGCAGAAACAGACATAAAGGAACAGCAGAAACAATGCTTGCTGCCATAGCGATCCTGACGTTTACCCGACATACAGAAAACAGTAGGATTACTACCGCGGGAAGCAAGGCGATCCAATGCAAAACAAACGTTTTCGAAAAGACACCCTCCAGATCTATCCTTACATCCGCAGATGAAAAGCGAAAACCAATTATCAGATAGATGAAGCACGTCAGGATAAAAGGCAGCAGTGCAGAACGCACCATATGACGAATATTCCGATAGATATCTGTATCCGTCACCGCTGCAACCAGTAAAGCACTTGTAGAGACAGGAGAACAGCGGTCACCGACGAAAACCCCGGACAAAACTGCTCCGCCGGACAATATCGGGCTGACATTCATCGCGCTGCCCATCGTGGTACAGATAACTCCCATCGTCGCCGCTGTGCCAAAGGACGTACCGGTAAGGACAGAAACAACACTGTTCAGCAGGAAAGTCATCAGGAGAAAAACGGTGGGTCTGATCATTCCGGAAGTGTAACACACAATTGCAGAAATCGTTCCGCCTGCCCTCCAGAAGGCAGTCATCACACCAATGAACAGAAATGTGATAAGAATATTGCTCACGGTTTTTATTCCGTTAAAAGCCATCCCGAGCAACTCATGCCATGAAAAGCCCTTTTTTCTGCCATAGAATAGAAACAGAAACAGTCCAAAGGAAAGTGCATATAAAACAGGTATATCCGAGATGATACAGATCAGCAAAGATATGCTGAACACTCCAAGAATCAGCCATTCCATTGTATTGTTTCTATTCCTTTCTGCTGCAGAAAACAAATGCTCTTCCGGAAATACTTCTTCTCTTCTTTCCGCTCTATCAATTCCTGCCCGTTATTCCCTTCTTCATTGATCTAACATAGTTATAAACAGCTCCTGCGGCACTATCCCGGCCCCGTTCGGATATCAGTCGAACAATTGCACTGCCGACGATTGCCCCGTCGGAGAGATCCGCCATTTTCCCGGCTTGTTCAGGAGTAGAAATGCCAAACCCCACTGCACAGGGGATGTTGGTATTTTCCCGCACCAGCTCTACCATTGCACCGATGTCAGTAGTGATCTCGCTTCGTACACCTGTAACCCCCATAGAAGAAACGATGTACAGGAAGCCCTCCGCCTCGCGGGCAATCATGGCAATCCTGTTTTCACTGGTCGGTGCAATTAGGCTCACAAAAGCAAGTCCCCGTTCCCGGCAGACAGGTGCAAATTCTTCCTTTTCCTCAAATGGTACATCCGGAAGGATCATTCCGTCAATCCCTGTTTCCACACAGCGGTCACAAAAACGTTCAATTCCGTAGGAATAAACAACATTGGCATATGTCATGAACACTATAGGTATGGAAACATTCTGTCGCAGCTCTTTTACCATGGAAAAGATTTTGTCAGTCGTGACACCTCCAGCCAGAGCGCGGGCATTGGCTGCCTGAATAACAGGTCCTTCCGCTGTAGGGTCTGAAAACGGGATACCCAGTTCAATCAGGTCAGCTCCACCTTCTACGGCAGAGCGCACACAAGCTTTTGTAGTCTCCAGATCTGGGTCACCGCAGGTGATAAAGGCAATGAATGCCTTGCCGTGGTCAAAAGCATTTGCAATTCTATTCATGGAGATCCTCCCCTCTGTAGCGGGCAATAGCGGCGCAATCCTTATCACCCCGCCCGGATATATTGATCACTATAATCCGGTCTTTTCCCATTTCAGGAGCAAGCTTTATCGCATGTGCTACGGCATGAGCCGACTCAACGGCTGGAATGATCCCTTCCAGCCGGGAAAGATACTCAAATGCATTTACCGCTTCATCATCGGTAACCGAAACATATTCCGCTCGGCCGGTATCGTGCAGCCACGCGTGTTCCGGGCCGATTCCGGGATAGTCCAGACCTGCAGAGATGGAATAAACCGGGGCAATCTGCCCATATTCATCCTGACAGAAATAGCTCTTCATTCCATGGAAAATACCAAGCTTTCCCGTTGCAATGGTAGCAGCAGTTTCAAACGTATCCACACCACGGCCAGCGGCTTCGCACCCGATCAGCCGAACAGACCGATCTTCAATGAAGTGGTAGAATGCACCGATCGCATTGCTGCCACCACCCACACATGCCAGCACTGCGTCCGGCAGCCTTCCCTCTTTCTCCATAAGCTGCTCCTTGATTTCCTGAGAGATGACAGACTGAAAATCACGCACAATTGTGGGAAACGGATGAGGACCCATAACACTGCCCAGGCAGTAGTGCGTATCGGAAATACGGTTAGTCCACTCCCGCATGGCTGCGGATACAGCATCTTTCAGAGTTCCGGTCCCCGTCTCAACGGGAATCACTTCAGCCCCAAGCAGGCGCATACGATAGACATTCAGCGCCTGACGGACGGTATCTTCTACACCCATATATACAACACACTGCATTCCCATTAATGCTGCAGCAGTTGCAGTAGCCACGCCGTGCTGCCCGGCTCCGGTCTCGGCGATAAGCCTCGTTTTGCCCATCCGTTTCGCAAGAAGAGCCTGCCCCAGAACATTGTTGATTTTGTGGGCGCCGGTGTGATTCAGATCCTCCCGTTTGAGATAGATTTTTGCTCCACCCAGATCTTCTGTCATCCGCTTCGCATAATACAGGCGGCTTGGTCGGCCTGCATAATCGTTGAACAGTGTCGTAAGTTCATTCTGAAATGCAGGATCTGCTTTTGCTTCGTTGTATGCTGCTTCCAGCTCAATCACAGCGTTCATCAGCGTCTCCGGGATATATTGTCCGCCATGTACGCCAAAACGTCCGTTAAGATTGCTCATGTTCCACCTTCCTTTTCAAGAAATAGCCCTCACGGCTTCAACAAATGCTCTCATTTTCAATCTGTCTTTAACACCGTTTGTTTCGATGCCGCTGGAGACATCTACTGCATAGGGGTGGAGTGTTGCTACAGCATCTGCTACGTTTTCGGGCCCCAGCCCTCCTGCCAGAAAGTAAGGGCGGTCGAACCCTTCGAGATACTTCCATTCAAAGTGCTGACCCGTGCCGCCAGTGCCATTGTCCAGCAGAATATAATCCGCCGTACAGTCCCGGGCTTGTGTCAGGTTGTCGGGACCTTCGACACGAAAAGCCCGGATGACAGGTTTGTCCGTCAGTGTTCTCAACTGCTTGATATATAGTTCCTCTTCGCCTCCGTGCAGCTGAGCCAAATCGATGACTCCACCGTTCAGCAGCCCGGCAACAAATTCCGGCGTTTCCCGCACAAACACTCCAACGGCGCAGATAGAGGGGTTCAGCTTTTCCCGAAGCCTCCCTGCTGCCTCAGGAGAAATATACCTTTTACTTTTTGGGGCAAACACAAAGCCGACATAATTTGGCAGCAGAGAGTTTGCCTCCTCGATATCGCATAATCTTGTCAGCCCGCACAATTTAATTCTCGTCATATACTCCTCGCAATTCTGCCAGTTTTGCCCGCCTGTTCTCCGCACGCATCAGCACTTCACCTACCAGCACAGCGTCAGCACCTGTTTCCCGGGCCGCCTGAATATCCCTCGCATTGCGCACCCCGCTTTCGGACACAAACAGCACTTCCCCGGGAACCATCTTTCGAAGCCGGCTGCTGTTGCCGGGATCTACACTGAAGTCTTTCAGGTTGCGGTTATTCACCCCGACGATTCGTGCTCCGGAGTGCAATGCAGCTTCTACTTCAGCTTCGTTGTGTGCTTCCACCAGAGCAGAAAGGCCAAGCCCGTCACAAATCTCAATATAATCCCGAAGTTGTCCCGTATCCAGGATCGCACAGATCAGAAGTACAGCCGAAGCGCCAAGCAGCTTTGCCTCATACAGCATATATTCATCTACCGTGAAATCCTTCCGCAGGCAGGGGATAGAAACCTTCTCTGCAATCTGGAGCAGATATTCGTCTTTCCCTAAAAACCATTTTGGCTCCGTAAGCACGGAAATTGCTTCGGCTCCCGCCGCTTCGTAATCCGTAGCAATGTCCAGATACGGGAAGTCGGGTGCAATCAATCCCTTAGAAGGAGATGCTTTTTTACACTCGCAGATAAATGCCAGTTCAGAACCGGATAACGCTCGCTCAAAACCGAAATCACCCTTTGGCATTGCCAGAGCTTCTCGGCGAACAGCGGGAAGTGCTCGTTCAGCTTTTGCTTGTGTCACACGTTCCCTGGCATGTTCTGCCAACCGGTCCAGAATCGTCACACCTCTTCCTCCGGACGATTGCTGACCTCAATCAGCTTTTCCAAAGTCTCCTTTGCTTTCCCGGTATCTACCAGCTCTCCAGCCAGTATGACACCCTCTTTGAAACTCCCGGCCTTGTCGTTCAGATAAAGTCCGGCACCGGCATTCAACAATGCCGCATTACGCTTATGTCCTTTCTCTCCCGAAAGGATTGCCCGTGTAATTTCGGCATTCTCTTCCGGTGTGCCGCCGGCAAGGTCACTTTTTGCACAGCGTTCAAATCCAAAGTCCTCCGGCGTGATCGTATAAGATTTAAACCATCCATCCTTGAATTCACAAATATGGGTCGGGGCAGAAATGCTGATCTCATCCAGTTTGTCCAGGCCATAGACTACCATGCCCCGTCTGACGCCCAGATTGATCAGAACCTGTGCCAGCGGCTCTACCAGATAATCATCATAAACACCCAGCAGCTGTACTTTCGGACTGCCCGGGTTCGTAAGAGGTCCCAGAATATTGAAAACGGTACGGAACCCCAGTTCTCTGCGTATAGCCCCGACATAGCGCATGGAAGTGTGGTATTTCTGGGCAAAGAAGAAACACATGCCGACTTCATTGAGCAACTCCACACACCTCTTTGGGCTTTGCTGGATGTTTACACCCAGCGCTTCCAGGCAATCTGCTGTTCCGCACAGGGAAGATGCCGCACGGTTGCCATGTTTGGCCACCTTTACACCGCCGGCTGCACAGATTAGTGCAGCAGTCGTCGAAATATTGAAACTCTGGGCATTATCGCCGCCCGTACCTACGATCTCAAAAACCTCCATACCTGTATCGACTTTCGTGGCATGATCACGCATGGCGGCTGCGCAACCTGCAATTTCATCTGTAGTCTCTGCGCGGGCACTCTTGGTCGACAGCGCGGCCAGAAATGCTGCATTCTGGGTTGGACTCGTTTCGCCGGACATGATCTCATTCATCACGGTGTAGGCTTCGTTATAGGTTAGGTCCTCTTTGCTTACTATTTTCACAATGGCACTTTTAATCATACTGCTTTCCTCCTTAAAAAAATCGGTTTCAAAAAAATAAAACGCCCTTGACAGGAATCTCTGTCAAGGACGAATAACTGAACTTATCCGCGGTGCCACCTTGATTTCACGAGCTTTGTCTCGTGCACTCAGCGGGATACCAACATATCCCCGGCAACTGACGTATGCCTCACGTCGCCTTATACTCCGCATTCTATATGCGTTTCCGTGCGCCCTCAGCGGTCCATTTGACGATTTGTTTCCTACCCGATTCACAGCATCGCGGGCTCTCTGTAAGGGCATCGTCGCCTTTATCTCCGCATCAACGGTTTAGCGTATTAAATTGCTGAAATTATAGCATCTGATTTTACCCGTGTCAATGCTTTTTTTATAACAATTGTCGCATCTTTTTTCATCCTCTTCCGTTTTCTTATATAGAAAAACGGTTCACGTTAAAACACTGAGAACTGCGGAAGAGCTTTCGATATCGTCAGGATTTCCATGACAGCACACGCTGCTTCATGCCTTCTATATCCAGAACCCCATAGGCAAATCCTTTGCGGACAAGGTCTTCCGGCACATACTCATCATACTTTTCGAAAACCGGGACTTCCTTGGGGTAAACCAGTTCCAAAGGATCAAATGATTTTTCTGCTTCTTCGGCAAGAACCGCATAAAATTCTTCTTCCGAAACCTGCATAGTAAACTGCATATAGTAGGGGCGGGAAGAATTCAGGCCCTTCAATCCCAGGCGAGAGGCACAGCGGATCTTCAAAAAGCGTTCCAGTGCAAGGAAAGCATAACTGCCGAGCCACGGGAACAGTGCCCACATTTTCCCTCCGAGATGGACAAGCGGACTCACAGACATGGCTGACTTCTGATAAGTCTCTCTTGCTTCCTGCAGACGGAAGACGGCGTGTGGCATCAAATAGGGATAGTTTTTGCTCTCTTCCAGCACAGTGTGCATACGCTCCAGAATCCTTGTATGGATATCGCCCGCAACATCTCCGAAATACGCAGGGATGTTGCCTTTTACGAGAGTGCAATAAACTTCACGGCGTTTATGATCCACTTCATCCACCGCCCAGACTCTGCCTGCAATGGCAATTTTGTCCCCAACAGGAGGTGGTTTGACGATGGTTCCGAGCTGTTCGGACCCCGCATGAACCGTGTATTCGATATTCTCCCGAAAAACCGCATAAAATTTGTAGTTATTAACAATTCGCTCTCCGGTGATTCCGAGGATCAGACCACCGTTTTCCGTACGGTTGATATGGTCTATTTCCAGAAGATGACTCAGAAGAAGCCTGTAATCCTCCTGACTGATGCGATGAAAACAGCTCAGTGGCAGAACTCGGGATGCAAGCTCTGCAGGTGTCATCTCCCCACAGGAAGCGAGAGTACTCATTGTCTGATGATAAAGCAGGCTGTAGGGCAGGCGCTCCATCCTTGGAGGTTCAACAAACCGTTCTTCAATATAAAGCTGCACCAGTGCAATACCCTGCAGGAGATACCAGGGAACGCTGTCAGGCAGCATGGCACGGGCTTCCTGGTGCTCCTCCCGCATAACAAACCACATTTCCGAAGGATTGCCTCGACGGCCGGTCCGGCCCATACGCTGCAGAAAACCGGACACGGTAAAAGGCGCATCAATCTGAAAGGCGCGCTCCAGCCTGCCGATATCAATGCCGAGTTCCAGCGTAGCGGTTGCACAAACGCTCAGAAAGGAATCGTCATCTTTCATTTCTTCTTCAGCACTCTCCCGATAAGATGCGGAGAGATTGCCATGGTGAATGAGAAAGCGGTCAGGTTCCTGGTTCACTTCGCAGTATTGCCGGAGATTCTGACAGACGGATTCACATTCTTCCCGGGAATTGGTAAAAATGAGACACTTTTTCCCTTTCGTATGTTCAAAAATATAGCCGATCCCTGGATCTGCCGCTTTCGGTGCCGTATCTGTAGGGGGCTCGAGACGAGGCGTTTTCAGTGTGAGTTGCTTTCCCTCATCTGCCTGAGGGGCAGTATTGAAAAAATGCTCCATGGAGAGGCGCCAGACTTCCCTGCCGCCGTCAACAGCCGGGATTACAGTGCCTCTGCCGCTTCCCGCTGCAAGAAACCGCCCGGCATCCTCCGGATTTCCAATGGTTGCAGAAAGGCCGATTCTGCGAGGATTACAGGAAGCAAGGCAGCATAGCCGTTCAATCAGGCAGAAAGTCTGCATGCCCCGATCTCCTCGCAGAAGGGAGTGGATTTCATCAATGACAATAAACCGAAGATCCCCAAAGAGCGAAGGGATTTCCATATGTTTGTTGATTAAGAGCGACTCGAGTGATTCCGGTGTGATCTGCAGAATTCCGGAAGGTTTGTGCAGAAGCTTGCGTTTTTTCGACTGGGCAACATCGCCATGCCAGCGTGAAACAGCAATTCCCGCCTCTTCACAGAGCTCGTTCAGGCGGGAGAACTGGTCGTTGATCAGTGCCTTCAACGGGGCTATATACAAAACCCCCACCGTTTTGGAAGGGTTTTCTTCCAAAAGAGTCAGAATCGGGAAGAAAGCTGCCTCTGTTTTTCCGGATGCAGTGGAAGCTGTCAGCAGAACGTTTTCTTCCGTGTTGAAAATGGCGTCTCCCGCAGCATTCTGTACACTGCGAAGATTCTGCCAGCCGGAACGATAAATATAATCCTGAATAAACGGTGCATAGCGTTCATATACATTCATACGGTAAACTCCAGATATCCCACATCTGCCTCATCGGAAACCGCTTCTGATTTTGCGAAGGAAAAATCATCTGATGACAACAGAGCTCCGATGCTTATCCCCGGATTCTGATAAAGCAGATCCAGCAGTTCAATAAAATCACGAATGACCTCTCGGGGTGTAATATTCTGATCCGCTCCAATCCTCTCGTATTCAAGCTTCAGGAAATCCACCAGATCATCGGTTGTAACTGCCCGTTCATAACCGTAAAGGCCTGCATGCAGCTCGGCAAGCTTCTCACAAAGCACCAGCATCTCCTCCGGTGTGAGTGGTTCCAGCCGAATGACCGGGGCCAGAAGATCCCTTGTCCCCGGTTTTGAAAACCTGCCTTCTGCAAGCCGGGAACGCAACGCCTCATAACTATAAATTCCACGACGTTTATCTTCCAGCGCCTGCGGAGTAGCGCCCATAATAAAACCCAGATATCTGGCTTTCCCCTGCAGAGCATCATTATACATAGTAAGCAGTTTTTCATAATTATACTGCCTGGTAACAGCATTCGGAATTTTATAGATATTGACAAGCTCATCGATCATGATCATCATGCCGGAATAGCCCGCCAGGCGGAAGAAGACAGCAAAGAGTTTCAGATAATCATACCAGTCGTCATCTGTTATGATGATGTTGATACCGAGCTCGTCTTTCGCTTCGCGTTTCAGTGTATATTCTCCCCGGAACCAACGTATAACTTTTGCTTTTGTCTCATCGTCTCCGTTCTCATAGGCGTGGTAATATGTTGAGAGCAGCCTTGCAAATTCAAAGCCGTGCACCAGTTCACTGACCGTTGACGTTACAGCATAGATTTTCTGATCGACCGCTGAAGTCAGAGCAGGGTCTCCCGGAAGAAAGCCGGTCTCCCGTGCAGCTTCCGACTGGACAGTACTGATCCAGCGATCCAGCACCAGCGTCAGGGCTCCGCCTTCCGGCCTGGTTTTTGTGGAAAGGTTTCCGATAAGTTCCCGATAAGTTGCAAGCCCCTGTAGTCGGGTTCCCTGAAGGCGGCGCTCGGGAGAAAGATCCGCATCGGCCACGATAAAGCCTCGATCCATTGCATAATTACGGATAGTCTGCAGCAGAAAGCTCTTTCCCGCGCCATAACGGCCGACAACAAAGCGAAAAGATGCCCCTCCCTCTGAAATAATTTCGACATCATGCAGGAGCGCTTCTATTTCATTTTTTCTTCCAACTGTGATATAAGGCAGGCCTATCCTCGGGACGACGCCCCCTTTCAGGGAATTCAGCACCGTCTGTGAAATCCGCCTCGGCACTTTACTGTTCTGTTCATTCATATACTGAAACCTCCCATCAATCGGGCGAGATCTTCTCTGTAGTCTTCTATGAGAGAAAGCCTGTCATCATCGCAGGAAAGAACTGTATCCCCTATTTCATCAAAAAGTGCTTCATTGACAGCATCCGCAACAAGTGATGGCATTAAACGGTTCTCTCTGATGAGCTCATCAACAGCTTCTCCCTTCAAAAGCGAGCGGAGGATCCGAAGATGCAGCATATCCAACGGAATATCTGGCAGCTGTGTATCCGAAGCTACCGCTTCTACTTTTTCAGCCTTCTCTTCCAGTTCTTTGCGCTCTTCTTCCGTCAGAAGGCTGTCACGGGTTGTTATCGCATCCTCGCGAATCCGGTCAAGGCTGGAAATGTTTATGGTAAGCTTCGGCTTAGCCGCTTCCGCTTTGGCATGAGCATCTGCCTCAATCACAGCATCCACATACGGCACAGCCCAGGCTTCTTCTTTTTTTTCACGCAGATAGCGGCCGGTCTTCAGATAGTGGCGTAGCATACGGTCTGCTGCATGGAGAAAGGACTGAAACCGTTTCTGGTCGAAATTGAGACTTTCATATCTATCCACCGTCCAGATACCATTGCGGCAATGATATTTGCGACATTCATCGAACACATAGTCTCTATCGACAGATTTGTGCCGTGGATAATAGATTGCATTAGCCAGGGGATACCATTTATATGACGCCTGCTTTCCAAAACAAGCGGCAAACAGATCTCTTCCATTGCAGTGATAAGAAAAAACAGCAGTTCTCCAGATTTCACTGAAGAGATGCTTTCCTTCTGCCACATTCCCGGAAATAACCGGAGAATCAGAGAGCTTTTCGCCTCCCAGTGTGCAAAGAGCGGCAAAGACTTCTTCATCCGTCCGGTTCTCCGGTGATTGCAAAACCATAAGTGCCGCATCTTCCTGCAGGAGATCCGGATCGGCATATCGTTGTGCAAAGTCAGGAGAAAGGTTATGAAGGACTGCAAAATCCAGCATCCAACGTCGTATATTTTTCCGCATCCGTTTATCACCGACTCCGGATTCCACATAGCCAGCCTCAAACTCCGCAAGCTTGATCACGCTCTCTTCCGGAGAAGCAGCACCAATTCCGTTAAGAAGTTCATATACATAAAGGTATGCCGCCGATGTTGGAATAGGGTGGTATTCTCTTTTTCGGATAAGCGTTCTCCAGGAGAAATACCCGCGAAGCTGCCTGAGCGTCAGATCACGGTAGGTTGGAAAATAGCAGATGAACTCACCCGTCCACGGCGCAGTATCTTCATAATCCTGCATGAAAACACCTTGCCGATAGAAATTCTTACATTTCAGCTGAAAGGATCCATTTTCATACTCATAGAGACTTCTCATTTCGCCAATTCTGTCAGGAACAGGATCCTTCGTCTGAACAGGTATCCGTTCGGAAAAAGGCAGGACTGTATCGCCATATTTCGAAGCGGAAGCAGCCGGAACCGGATCGAGAACGACCGTAAATCCCCATGGGTTATCTGTTTCTGACGGTTCCATTGTCTCACCTCCATACTTCTTATCCTTATGCCAGAGAATAAAATTATATCATGTTTGAGGTTAAAATCAAGTACACCGCATTTCTATACATTAATAACCAAAAGGAAAGCCCGTTGGCAGAACAAGTCTTCCGTCAACGGGCTTTCCCTATTCAGTTTTAGTCAAAGGCGTTCTTCGCAGGCCTTTTCCAGGGCTTCGATTACAATCTTCAGCGTCTTGATACGGGCGTACTTTTTGTCGTTGGATTCAATGATAAACCAGGGAGCATTCTCCGTGCTGGTCTTCTGCAGCATCTCATCGATGGCTTCTTCATACTGCGGCCATTTTTCACGGTTACGCCAGTCTTCTTCGGTGAGCTTCCACTGTTTTTCCGGAGTATTCTGACGATCATTAAAGCGCGCAAGCTGGGTATCCTGATCGATGTGAATCCAGAATTTTAGGACAACAGCGCCCCAATCGGTCAGCTGACGCTCAAATTCATTGATTTCGTTATAGGCACGTTTCCAGTCATCCTCGGTACAGAAACCTTCCAGCCGTTCCACCATGACACGGCCATACCAGGTGCGGTCGAAGATGCAGAAATGGCCGCTGCGCGGAAGCCTTGTCCAGAAACGCCAGAGGTACTGCCGGTTGAGTTCGTGCGGTTCCGGGGAAGCAATCGGAATAACATCGAATCCTCGTGGATCCAGCGGACGGGCCACACGGCGGATATTTCCTCCCTTTCCTGCCGCATCCCAACCCTCATAACAGAGGATAACAGGTATCCTTTTGCGGTAAATGGTGTTATGGAGTTCGCTGAGGCGGTCCTGAAGTGTCTTAAGTTCTTTTTTGTACTCCTTGTCTTCCAACGCAGGCGAGAGATCGATCTCCCGGAGATACGGCATATTCAGAAGCGGGAAGTTCTCTTTGAACGGCTTCCCGATATACCGCCCCTTTTCAAGGCCTTTGTCGATCAGCCCGACCAGAAGCTTCAAGGCATCTCTTGTTGCAAGCCGTTTTCTGCTGCCATCCAGCACGTGCCACGGGATCAGGTCCCCTGTCTCCTCCATAAACTCGTCATAAGTCTCCCGGAAGAGCGGATATTCCCGATGCTGCCACAAATCATCTTCGGTGACGCGCCATTCAGTCTCATAATTTTCTCGCAAAGCTGTCAGTCTGTCTCTCTGTTCTTCCTTTTCGATATGGAGAAACAGCTTCAGGATAAGATAACCGCCGTCACGAAGCTGACGTTCAAATTCAATGGAAGAGCGGATCAGTTCTTTATACTGTTTTTTGGTGATCTCGCGGCGGAGGAACTTCCGCACAGCCCCTTCCATCCATCCGGAATCATAGAACATAATTTTCCCGTTTTCGGGAATGGCACACGCATACGGATAGAGAAACGGATAACGCGCTTCTGCCTGCGGGACACTTACCGGAGAAACAACGTTGTAGAAACGCGGGTCAATCTCATTGATAAGCTCATTGATCAGGCTTCCTTTTCCGGCTGCTGCCCATCCTTCGACGAGAACAATCACCGGGAGATTGCTGCTTCTTACCAGCTGCTGCTGGGCAAGAAGTTTCTCGCGCAGGGCTTTAATTTCCTCCTTCAGAGCCTCTTTATCGGCGTCTTTCGGCGGGGTGAATTCTTTCAGCATCATTTTACCTCCTCAGAAAAGCTGACGGCGTGCACGCTCTTTATCCGCAGCCGCATCATCTGCAGGATACCACATGGGCTCCACCAGATGCACATAGCATGCTTCTCCCTCGGAGAAGGTGATGCGGTGAGGCGTCTGAACTTTGAGAAGCTGATCGCCAACGGGAACAAGATACTCTGTACGGTCCGTAAGGAAAATACGTTTTTCAATATGGCTGGCAAATCCGCCTTCTCCCGCTCCGGTGAGTGCGATTTCATTCGGTCTCGTGGCAACGACCATTTCTTCGGCAACACCATCGGGAACAGAGAGCTCCAGTGATTGTTCCATATGGCCTTTGGGGTAGGCTTTGCCATCTTTCACGACGACATTGATAAATGTGCTCTCACCGAGGAAATTGTGTACGAAACGGTTGCAGGGTTTATTATACAGATTCTCCGGTGTGTCAATCTGCATAATCTTGCCCATGTCGCAAACCATCATGCGGTCGGAAATTGCCATCGCTTCGGATTGGTCATGCGTGACGAAGATAATCGTAAAATTGAATTTTCTTTGCAGTGCTTTTATTTCAAAGCGCATCGTCTCACGGAGTTTCGGGTCAAGGTTTGAAAGCGGTTCGTCCAGAAGCATCACTTTGGGGTTTGTGACGATGGCACGCGCCAGAGCAATCCGCTGCTGCTGTCCTCCCGAAAGGTCTCCGGGGAAGACATTTTCCAACCCGGTAAGGCTCGTATGATGCAACGCCTCATTGACCTTTTTGGTGATGTCGGTCTTATTCATCTTCTGGATTCGCAGCGGGAATGCAACATTTTCAAACACATTCATGTGCGGCCAGACAGCAAATGCCTGGAACACCATGCCCAGCCCGCGTTCTTCCGGCGGGATATAGAGATTTTTTTTCTTACTCGAAACAAGTTTTCCGCAGAGTTCAATTTCGCCTTCCGTCAGGTCTTCAAACCCGGCAATCATACGGAGCGTTGTTGATTTCCCGCATCCCGAAGGCCCCAAAAAAGAGAAGCACTCCCCTTCATGGACACACAGATTAAAATCGTCAACGGCGACAATATCTCCCAGTGTTTTGGTGGTAAATCTTTTTGTCACATGATCAAGAACAATCTGGTCAGCCATGTGTTATACCCCCTTTCTGTCTTTGGTCAGTGAGTTGACGATGGTATTGAGAATGATGATAATGCCGATGGCAACTGTTGCAAGAGCAGCCGCCTGCGGAATCATACCGGCGTCACGCAGTGAGTAGATCTGAACACCAAGGGTACGTGTGTAAGGGCCATAAAGCAGAATAGAGGTTGTGACCTCACGCATGGCCGGAAGGAAAATCAGGAAGAAGCCGCTTACCATAGCAGGGCGAATCAGCGGGAGCGTCACATCGGCCAGGCTTTCTGTATGCGAAGCGCCACAGACGCGGGCAGCTTCCTCAAGAGAAGAGTGTACCTGCAAAAGAGCTGCTGAAGACGTCTTCATACTGAAGGAGAGATAGCGGGCAAGATAGGCCACCAGGATGATCCAGATGGTGTTATACAGATTGATGCCGGCAATACGGCCGCTCCATGCAAGGATAACACCAATCGAGAGAACTGTACCCGGAATGGCATACGGAAGCATGGACAGAACTTCCAGAACACCCGCGCCTCTCGGCCTGATCTTCTGTACAACGTAGGCTATCAGCGTACCGAGGAACATACAGATAATGCCCGCTGTGATGGAGACGAAGAGCGAGTTGCGGATGGAGGATATGGTACCGTTTGCCGAGAAGACCTTTTGATACTGAGCGAAAGTAAAGTTCTTGAACGCAATGGGCAGCCCGTAAGCCTTCAGGAAGGAAATCAGGACAATCATCACGAGCGGAACAATAACGATCAGCACAAGTGTCAGAATGGCAAGAAGGAGCAGGGGGATCTTCGCGCCCCTGAGTTTGATCAGGGTAGGACGCATAGATTTTCCCTTGATGATATCATAGCTGCCAGAGGAAAGAATCTTATTCTGCAGAATCAGTGCAATGGCAACGACGACCACCAGCATAACAGAAAGCGCAGCACCCTGCCGTATACCGTCAAACGAACCGCCAGAGTTATAAATAACTGCATAGATACGCGTCGGTAGAGTATAAATACCTTTAGCATAACCCAAAATGGAAGGAACACCAAAGTGGGCAAGGGAGGTTGTCAGAATGAGAAGTGCACCGGCTGAAATAGCAGGCTTTACCAATGGAAGTGTAATCTTGAGAATCACCTGTCCCTGTTTTGCACCGGCAATACGGGCGGATTCTTCCAGCGTCGGATCCATACGTTCCAGGGCAGAAACCACCTGCATAAAGACAAAGGGGAAATAATAACTGACTTCCACAAACACAATGCCCCAGACCGAATTGATATTGATCGGCATGGATTTCAGATGGAATACATTGACCAGCATTTTGTTAATATAGCCCGAACGACCGTTGAACATCATATCCCATGCCATGGCACCAAGAAACGGCGGGAACATATACGGGATGTTGAACAATGCTCTCATAAGTCCTTTTGCCGGTATATCGCTGCGGCCGAGAAGCCAGGCGTAGAAAACACCCATGATTGTTCCTAAAATGGTGGCGAACACAGCTATCTTCAGTGTGTTCCACATGGCTTCCAGATTCTTCTTTTCCGTAATCTGTTCGACAAACATGTCGATCTCCAGTTTACCTTCGTTGAAGAATGCATTGTAAATGATCATTACAATCGGAATAACCACGATGATCAGCAACAGAATAAAGCAGATTACCGTCATCAGTTTATCCATATTCAGGCGCTTGCGCCCGTCAACCGCTGCGAGCTCAGCGCTGACACCGCCATACTGTTTCATGCAGATTTGCCTCCTTTCTCAGTGGGATAGAAGCGAGGATTCAAAAGCCGGATTCCGATTGTCTCGCCCTCTTCGGCAATTCCCTTGGTGCGGGCATCCAGCATACTCTGCTGCACACGGATCTGTTTCTGTCCAAGCGACAGGAAGTAGTTATACTCGCTTCCCAGAAAGACCCTTGAATCAACCCGTGCTTTCAAAGAGGAAGTATCGTCAAAAACAATATCATTCGGGCGAACACCGAGATCGTAACCCCCATTCCTCACATCCTGCGGTATTTCATCGTGATAAGGAATAAGTTCTCCGCAATCAAGCGACAGAACGCCGTTGCTGTTTACCAGCGGAATAAAATTTGATACCCCGATAAACTCAAAGGTAAACCGGTTTGCAGGGCGGAGAATGATCTCTTCATCCGTGCCGTACTGGCAGAGTTTACCGTCCGGTTCCATAATTGCCATTTTATCACAAAGCTGCAGCGCCGACTGCTGGTCATGCGTAATATAGAGAATCGTCGCATTGAGACGTTTCTGGATCATACGGATTTCAAGAAGCATCTCCTCACGCAGCTTCGCATCCAGGTTCGTAATCGGTTCATCCATCACAAGAACATCGCTGTCTACCACCAGAGCCCTCGCAATGGCCACACGCTGCTGCTGGCCTCCGGAAAGCTGGTTCGGCAGGTGGTTTGCATATTCTGTCATATGCACCTGCTCCAGTGCACGCATCGCCCTTTCTCTGATCTCCTCTTTTGAGCGGCGCTGTTTTTTCAGCGGATAAGAAACATTTTCCAGCACCGTCATATGGGGCCAGACTGCATAGTCCTGAAAGACTATACCGATATTTCTTTTCTCTGCAGGAACATTGATGCGTTTCTTTGCATCAAACAACACACGATCTCCTACGGTAATAGTTCCGGTCTCCGGTTTGTTCAGGCCAAGCAGTGCTCGAACCAGGGTAGTCTTCCCGCATCCGCTGGGCCCGACCAGACAGACGATTTTCCCGCTTTCAACTTCCAGGGAAAAGTTCTCCAGAACCGTGTTCGACCCGTAGCGGACCGTGATATTGTCAAATCTTACGTTTGCCATATCCTTCTCCTTCAGGTCTGGTTTAAAAAAATGGGCATGCACACCCCACGAAGGCGGTGCATGCCC
>JAGCAN010000195.1 GCA_017652685.1 Oscillospiraceae bacterium | reverse complement strand
CCCGCTTTCGAAGGAGCCGGGATTTCCTGCGGGATGCCTGCGGCAGCTGGAGCAATCAATCGGTTTCACATCACAGAAGATCAGCTTCTCTATGATGTGATCGGCGGAGGAGAAGCAAAGGGTATCTGCGGAAGCGGTTTGCTGGACCTTGCAGCCTGCCTTGTCTCGCTCGGATATATCAGTGCAGACGGCCAGCTTTTAAGCGAAGGAGAAGACGGAGATGAGGGCGTTTTCTCTGTGGCAGAAGGAGTCTCACTCACCGGAAGGGATGTGCGGCAGTTACAGCTCGCCAAGGCAGCTGTAGCTGCGGGTATCCGGATTCTGCTGGAAGAAAGCGGCCTGCAGCCCGGCGACATTGACACTCTCTGGCTGGCCGGCGGATTCGGCAACAGGCTGGATCCGAAAAGTGCCGTAACACTGGGCATGCTCCCGGAGGAGCTGCTCGGAAAAATCCGCCCCGCCGGAAACACTTCACTGGCAGGAGCGGAAACAGCCTTACTCTCCGGTGAGAAGAGCAGGCTGTTGAAAATTCAGTCAATGTGCAGTTATCTGGAACTGTCCTCCAGTACAAAATTCAGTGAAGCGTTTGTGGAGGAAATGGCCTTCCCGTCGGAATCAGACTGGGAGGACTAAAGCGCTTCAGAAGATCAGCCCATATCTCTGTGCCAGAGGGAGAAGTGCATCATCCGGCAATGAGCCTTCATACAAAGCACGCCCCTGATAACAGCGAAGCGTTCTCTCCAGTAAGGAAGCATCTTCACAGAGGATGCAAAGCGGATTGGCAACAGCATACTGGCAGTCGGAGAAAGCGGCAAGATCTTCTTCCGTTTTGATGGAAACTGCAATCAGGTCGCCAGGCTCCGCTTCTGCAAGAGCGTCTTCAAGCTCCTCATCGCAGGGGAATACTTCCGTGTAGGAAATATCCGGCGGCAGGAGAAAGACATCCCGCTCCGTGGCACAGGGCAGCAGGTTTGCCTCAGCTTTGGCAGGGACCTTCAAGGTTACGGAGGAAAGAGCCTCTTTCAGTGCAGCAATTGTGTGTTCGTCTGTTCCACAGCAGCCACCGAAGACGGAAACACCTGCCTCCGCAAGCGCCGGGACATAGGAAGCAAATTCTTCTGCTGATACATCATACACGGTTCTGACGCCGGCTGTCTTCGGAAGGCCGGCGTTTGCCTTTGCAATCAGGGGTACTTCCGCCAGTTCTGCAAGACGTCGGATCTGGGGAATCATTTCACGCGGCCCCACTGAACAGTTAAGCCCGAAGGCATCTGCACCCATACCCTGCAAAATCAGGAGTGCCGCCGTAACATCAGTGCCCGTCATGGTGCGGCCTGCCTCGTTACAGGTAAAGCTTACAAAAACCGGTTTGTCAGATACGTCTCTCACTGCGAGGAGTGCCGCCCTTGCTTCCGGGATATTGGTCATGGTTTCGATCACGAAGAGATCAACTCCTGCTTCTTCCAACGCTTCTGCCTGCTCCCGATACACCTGATAGAGATCCTCAAAACTGCTGTCGCCAAGCGGATAGAGCATGGCACCCGTAGAAGAGATATCCCCGGCCACATATGCTCTGCCGTAGGATGCCTCGCGTGCAAGAGCGACAAGGCGGTGATTGTAATCTTTCACCTTGTTGAAGACACCGTTTTTTTCCAGCACAGAACTGTTCGCGCCAAACGTCGGTGCGTAGATCACCTGAGAACCTGCCTCGACGTAGGCACGCTGGATTGCCAGAACCTCATCCGGGTGCTCCAGGCTCCACTTCTCCGGGCATTCACCGGCCTGAAAGCCGCGTTTATACAGCTGGGTACCCATAGCACCGTCCAGCAGCAGCGGAAATGAAATATTCATAGAACCCTCCACAACTTTTCTTGACAGAAAACCGTCTTTATCATAAAATAAACAAAATTGAAATGCAGATTCCGAATCTGCCCTTATTGTATATGGAATTGACAAAACTTGCAAGAGAAATCGGATTTGAGAGCACGTGTATTTTGCATGTTGAAACGCTCAAACCCCTTCACGAGGTGAGAGACATGTGTGCTGCAGGCCGTTGCCGGATCTACGGAAAACGCTGGAGCTGCCCTCCTGCCTGCGGAAGCATTGAACGATGCACCCAGCGGATTGAGGCATATCAGAGCGGAATCCTGGTTCAGACCGTCGGTCAGCTGGAGGATGTATTCGACGCGGAAGGCATTGCCCGGACGGAGAAGACCCACAAGAAGCGCTTTGAAACACTTGCGAGACAGGTGCGCTGTTTCTGCCCGGACTGCCTGCCTCTCACAGCAGGCGGATGCATGAGGTGCGCTGTCTGCACCTATCCCAAGAAGCCATGCCGCTTCCCGAAAAAGATGATGTCATCGATGGAGGCATACGGACTTCTGGTATCGGATGTATGTGAAAAGAACGGAATCCCGTATTATCACGGTGAAGGAACCATAGCATTTACATCCTGTATTCTTACACCATAAAAAGGAGACTGCCATGACTGCCAGAGAAATATTCCTTGAAATGCTGAAACCCGACGGCAAGCCCGATCGTCTGCTGGACCAGTACGAAGCCCTGTGCGTGTGGCTTGGTGATCCGGTGAACGGTTATCTGATGAACGGGCGCGGCCCGGGGACGACCCGGAAGGATCTGTGGGGCGTCACGATTTCCTGGCCGGAGGATCATCCCGGACAGCAGCCGATCACCACGGAGGATCTTAAAGTCCTCAAAGATATCACAAAGTGGAAAGAGGTTGTGCATGCCCCCGACGTAGAGGCCAACTGCCAGGACGGCTGGGAAGAGTGCATAAAAATCGCCCGGGAAGCTGCAGGGCCGGACAGGCTTCTCTTTGCTTTCTCCGGCACCGGGCTGTTTGAGCAGTGCCACTTCCTGATGGGATTTGAAGATACCCTCACCAATCTCTATGAGCACCCGGATGAGATGCACGAGCTGATCGACTATATTTGCGAATTCAAGCTGAAAGTTATGAAGCTCTATTGCGAAAAGATGCACCCGGACGGTATCTTCTTTCATGATGACTGGGGCACCAAAACAAACCTCTTTATGAACCCCGATATGTGGCGGGAATTCTTTAAGGAGCCTTACCGGAGAATTTACGGCTATATCCGTTCCCAGGGTTTGATTGCTATCCATCATGCCGACTCGTATCTTGCTCCGATTGTCGACGATATGGTCGAAGTCGGCATCCAGTGCTGGCAAGGTGTGCTGCCGGAAAATGATATTCCCGCACTGCAGCGCCAGCTGAACGGCAGGATGATTCTTATGGGCGGAATCGGCGCTGCTATTGACCGGCCGGATTCCACGGAAGAAGAAATCCGCTCTTATGTGAGAAATGTGCTCGAAACCTGCGGACCCGGCGGGCACTTTATCCCCAGCATCACCTACGGTCTTGCCGGCACCATTTTCAAGCATGTTGATCCTTTCATCGATGATGAGATCCGGAAATACAATGCACAGCTGCATATGCCCGTTCGCAACACTGTCACACTGCCGCGGCGCAGGGTACGCTCCGCTCCTGTGGCGGAGTCTTCCAGAGAATCCACTACAGGGAATGTTCTCTCAGCTATCAGCACATCTCTCTGCAAAGGTCAGCGCAGGCGTGTGCTGGAGCTTGTCAACACAGCGCTTGCTGAAGGAAAAACTGCGGAAGAGATCCTGAATGACGGCCTGATTGCCGGGATGAACACTCTTGGAGACGATTTTTCCGCCGGCAGGGCTTTTGTGCCGGAAATGCTGATCGCCGCCAAATGCATGAGCCAGGCGATGGAAGTTCTCAAGCCGCTCCTGCAGGGCAGCGGAATTCAGGCCAAAGGGAAAGCTGTAATCGGAACCGTTAAGGGTGACCTGCATGACATCGGCAAAAACATTGTAAAGCTCGCATTTGAGAGCAGCGGTATCGAAGTAGAGGATCTCGGGGTAGATTCCTCCGCAGAGGCTTTTATCGAAGCGGCTCAAAGAGAAAACTGCAGCATTATCGCGTGCTCTTCTCTGCTGACAACTTCCATGAATGAGATGGCGCGCGTTGTGGAACTCGCCGGGAAAGCCGGAATCCGAGATAAGGTTACCATCATGATCGGGGGCGCCCCGACCTCGCAGGAATACTGTGAAGCCATCGGAGCGGATCTATATACACCCGATGCAGCAACCGCTGCCAGGAAAGCGGTAGAAATCCTGAGTGCACGCTCTGCCTGACAATCCAGAAAAACACGGAGGAAAACCGGGCTTGAACCAGAACTGGACGGAAAAAGAATATTCCTACTTCCGGCATGAAAAATGCGAATACTTTCCCTGTCATGCCGGAGCAGACAGAGAAAATTTCAACTGCCTTTTCTGCTACTGCCCGCTATACGTTCTGGGTAAGCGATGCGGAGGTGATTTCGTGTACAACGAAAAGGGCATCAAAGACTGCACCGCCTGTCTGTATCCACACGAAAGGAAAAATTACGGTGAAATCGTAAGCAGGTTTTCTGAAATCGTCGATTTCCTTGGAAAACAAAACTAAAGAAAAAGTACAGGGCAGCTTTTCAGGCTGCCCTGTATTTTCTGTGCCGGCGGTTTACGCCGGCTGTTTTTCTGTTTGCATGACAAAGATTTCGTTCTCCATCAGATCCACTTTCTCAATGGTGCCGTCGATCGCAGTAGGAATCCCGAGAATATCTGTAAAAATCAGCCTGCCCTTTTCTGCTCTGACCGTCGCGACGTTCTTTGCCAGCATCTCATGCTTTTCGTTGTACACTGTGGAAAGGCACATGATTATTCCCCCTTCAGGCGGGTGAGAGCCTCATCCAGCTTCTCAACACCGCTCCGGAAGCTCTCTACAGCCTCATGAATCAGGCTTTCAGCATCGCCATTGACGCTGTGAGCAAGATCATGCAGTTCTTCACAGTGATGCCGGGTATGATCCGCCATATACTTCAGAAGTGCAAACGCCTCCTCCGGAGAATGCTCTTCATGATGATGGCCATGCCCGTATTCCGGATCATGCATTTTCAATGCCCTCCTTATTCTGTGGTATGTTTTTCCTTGCCGAAATGGAGCTCTTTCATACCTTCCACTTCATCGCAGATCGGTTTGAGCATGCAGGTGGTGCAGTCGGTCGACATGCCCTCCATAATTTTCGTAAGGCTCATCGTAATCTTTCCAACCTGCTGTGCCGCTTTCTGCAATCCGGCATAGTCCGCATCGGGTGCCGTAATAAACAGCACCTTGGCAGAAATAATATTAACGTCCTGTTTGTACTGGCGAAGGAAAGAATTGCCTACCCGCTCAAAGGATATCCCCTTGCGAATTGCTTCTTTACTGATCCGGATCTGTTCCCGATGATTCTCACTACTGGTGCGAATCATATACCCTTTCGGAAAAATGCGGTATTTTACAAAATCCATATTCTGGATTGCACGAAAAGCCTGCTCCGTGTCGTCATCGTCACTCTCGATGTCCCCCACACGCAGAAGCGTCACGCGGGCGAAAGGTGTACTTTCCCGGATGGAACCAAGATCCTGCCCATAGACGAAGATGCCATCCCTGTCAACCAACTCGGCAGACGTAGTAACACAGGTAAAATTGACAGCCGGTTTGTTGTCACCACCGAGCTCATAGGCAGCATCACGTGCCATAATCAGCTCAAAGGTTCCGGCGTCTTCCCATGCACGGGATGGATTGTAGCTGTAACGCTGCGGGGCAGACCTTCCGGTAAGCCCCGCGACGTCACGGATAATCTGATTGTAGATCTCCATCAGAATTTAATATCCTGCTTTTTCCTGTCAAAGATCCGGTTCACCATGGTGTAGGCCCAGCCGAGCACTTTCTGGTCAAGATTCCAGAAATAAACGACAAAGAGAACACCGACAGCAATCGAAAGGATGACGCAAATTTTCAGGATAATGCTGAAAAGTACTTTAATAAATTTGCACATAGCTTACTCCTTTACAAATCAGAGAGCTTTACGCTTTTGCAAGCCCCTTCTGGCGGGCATATTCTGCCGCGCCGAGTGCACCCATGAGCTGGGGGTCTGTCTTGAGGTCAATGACCTTAAGCTTCAGAACACGCTCGATTGCCTGCTTCAATCCGGCATTTTTCGCACAGCCGCCGGTCAGTGTAATGGAATCGGTCGCGCCGGCTTTCTTCGCCATAACAAAGCAGCGCTTTGCAACTGCCATCTGGATACCTGCTGCGATTTCATCCATCGGCTTATTCTCGCCGACGAGCGTAATGACTTCAGACTCGGCAAATACCGTGCACTGTGCCGTGATGGGGATGACATTCTTAGCTGTGAGGGACAGATTGGAAAACTCAGGCAGGCTCATTTCAAAAGAACGCGCCATCGCTTCATAGAAACGGCCGGTACCTGCAGCACACTTATCATTCATGGCAAAATTCTTTACGGTGCCGTCTGTATCAACCTGGATGCCCTTGACGTCCTGTCCGCCGATATCAATGATTGCCTTTACAGTGGGATCCGTGATATGAACACCCATCGCATGGCAGGAGATCTCAGAGATATTCTCATCTGCAAACGGAACCTTGTTGCGGCCGTAGCCGGTACCGATGAGGTAAGCCAGCTCCTTGGAAGATTTCAAACCGACTTTGTTGAGGACTTCTTCCATGGCAAGCTTTGCGCTTACTTCCGCATTGATTTTACTCTTAATGGTGGTGTCTGCACAGATCTTGCCATTTTCGTCAAGAATAATCGCCTTGGTATAAGTGGAACCTACGTCACAGCCTCCGAAGTATTTCATGCTATTTCTCCTTAAAAGTTTTTGATTTATAGTTTTTTGAATAAATTGATCTGTTTTTACATGCAGGCTTCGTCATCGAATTCGCAGAGCGTCGGGTCAACCGGTTCTGCTTTCATGACCGTGCGCATGTACTCATTAACCTTTGCACGCATATCCTTGCGGGAAACCGTTCGCGGATCCATCAGGTCATGTTCAATCCAGATCATGTGGTAACCCTTTTCGCGTGCCTGCTCATCCAGAATACCCTGCAGCGTTGCCATATTCTTGCAGGCGACATTCTGATACATAATGATAATCTCAACATTCCAGGCTTCGCACTGACGCCACAGCTCATCGACTACATTATGGTAGCCGCCGTTCGTGTGACGACGCATAACCATACGCTCATAAAGGCGTGCAAGATCCTGAAGGGCGAGCTCTTTGTTTTCCGTTTCCAGAGGCTTCGTAAAGTTGAGGGATTCCATTTCAACGAGGATATCCACGCCCCAGCAGTTCGCAAGCCAGTTGCTGAAGTTGGCATAGTAATGGGCCGGACAGGACCAGACGATACCGCGATACTTCATCTTTCCGCGCCAGGGCTCTTCTCTGCGCTCGTACGCCTTCATCATGATGTCGTTGACTTTGCGGAAAGTCTTCATCACGCGCGGATCCATACCGCCGTCCATCTCATAGTTCCACTTGCGGAACAGCTCATAGCACGGACCGAGAATCTGGGGATACGGCGTCTTGTTGACTTCCCATTTCTCCAGCTCATACTTCGTTTCTTCATTGAAACGCTTCATGGTAGTGAAGTAGGCATCCCAGTTCCACTTTGCTCCCGTCGTTTCTTCAACGAAACGGATGCAGGCTTTGATGTCTTCCGCAGCATCCTCCACCGTTTCCTCATATTCATAGCGGACAGGAAATGTCAGATGGAAGACCGGCAGATCCGGGAACCGTCGCGACATGTAGGATGATGCCATTGTTGAGCCGTCACACGGCATGGAAGAGGAAATAAAGCAGGAACCGAGATGCGGAAGTGCGTCAATTACAAGGGCACCACATTCGGAAGACGGTACCGGGCAGGTATCTGCAGGAAGGCCGAACGATTCCACTGCATCGATATACGGCACACAGGTAAGCTGGTCAATCTCGGAGACGAGGAAAACAGGCATCAGCTGATACGGGATACCGATCAGATCAGGGAAACCTGCCATAATCTGACCCATCGTCATTTCATCGAACAAAACAATCTTCTTGTTCAGCTCTGCGCTGTTTCCGTTTTTCTTATCGCCCTTGGCAAGAAGCACAAGGTTTTCTGCCACATAGCGGAAGATATCATAGATCATCAGATGGCTCATCAGCAGTGCACTTCCGCGCTGACCCATGATATTCTTATCCATGAAACCTACACAGCACATGTAGGAAATCATCCAGCGGTACCAGAAAGTGGTATTCAGAGCCGGGATCAGATCCTTGGAGAAGGTCGCGAGGAGCATACCCCACATGCGCAGCCATTCCTTGTAGTCATATGCCGTATCCTTCACACCGCGCCATTCGCGGCGAACTGTTGCCATAGCACCCTTACGGTAAAGCTTTCCGAGCCGCTTTTCTCCGTTTTTCAGGAGATCTATTCTCTCCTCAGGAGACATTG
>JAGCAN010000194.1 GCA_017652685.1 Oscillospiraceae bacterium | reverse complement strand
CTTGCGGACCGGCTCGGACTGGAGCACGATGATCAGAATGATGATCATTGCCTTGAAAGCCATCGTCGCTTCGGAGACGATGCCGAAGTAATAGACGAAGGTAACGATTGTGCGGATGATGATGGAACCTACCACGGTTCCGGCAAGGCTGAACTTGCCGCCGCTCATGCTGGTGCCGCCGATGACGACCGCAAGAATGGCGTCCATTTCAAAGTTGATGCCGAAGTTGTTCGAGTCATTCGACATGACGCGGCTGGCAGTAATCAGACCGGAGATAGCGGAGAGAAACGCCGTCAGCGCAAAGCAGATCATGACGATCTTACGGGAATCGATGCCGCTCAGGCGGCTTGCGCTCGGGTTGATGCCGACGGATTCGACCATGGTGCCGAAGGCCGTCTTTCGGACGAAGAGTGAAACCCCGGCAACCACCACCGCCGTAATGATAATCGGCATTGGCAGGAAGAAGAGGCTCCCCTGCCCGATGACACGGAACGGAGAATAAAGCGTAGTGAACTGCTTGCCGTTGGTGACGATCTGGGCAATGCCGCGCCCGCAGACCATGAGGATCAGCGTGGCGATGATCGGCTGCATCCCGATGCGGGAGATCATGAAGCCGTTAAACAGCCCCATCAGCGTGCAGACGGCAATCGGGACGAGGATGACCAGAATGAACGGCTTGACGGTATAATCTCCCGGGGTGTTGTACACCAGCACATCCCAGCGCAGGAACTTCAGCGCCAGTGCGCCACTCAGTGCGACCAGAGAGCCGACGGAAAGGTCGGTTCCGGCAAGGGCAATGACAAGCGTCATGCCCATGGCAATGATGGTGATCTCCGCAGAGCGGTTGAGAATATCAATCAGGCTGCCGTAGAGCATGCCTGTCGCCGGCTGATATTTGATGGAGAAAAAGTCAGGCCGGATAATAAAACAGACGAGAAGGATCAGCAGCTCGGCAATAACAGCCCAGGTTATTTTCGACTGCATTATGTTTGAAATGCTGAACTGTTTCTTTTTCATGCACTTGCTCCTTCCTGCACACCTTCGGCGATAATACTCAGGATCGTCTGCTGCGTGCAGCCCTCGCCGTTGACTTCGCCAACCTTTTTGCCGTCACGCATGACAATGATGCGGTTCGAGCAGCGGATGATCTCGTCGAGCTCGGAGCTGATGAAGATGACGGAAACCCCGTCATTGCACATCTCAAGCATCAGACGCTGGATCTCTGCCTTGGCACCGACATCGATGCCGCGCGTCGGCTCATCGAGAATCAGCAGGTCAGGCTGCGTGGCCATCCAGCGGGCCAGGATAACCTTCTGCTGGTTGCCGCCGGAGAGCTCGCCGATCTTCTTCTCCGCATCCGGTGTGGCAATAGAAAGCAGTTTGATATACTTGTCCGCCATCTCGTTCTGCTCCTGCAGGGAAATCGGATGCAGGAACCCCCGTCTCGCCTGAAGGGCAAGAGCAATGTTCTCACGGATGGAGAGGTCGCCGATGATACCGTCCCGCTTCCGGTCTTCCGGACAGAACGCCAGCTTGGCCATGATAGCGTCAAGCGGCTTTTTGATGGAAACCTGCTTGCCGTTGACGGTCTCCGTGCCTTCCGTAGCAGGAACCGCGCCGAAAATCAGCTCCGCGGTTTCCGTACGGCCGCTGCCGAGCAGGCCCGCAAAGCCCATCAGCTCACCCTTCTTCAGCGTGAGGTTCACGTCCTGAATCTGGCCGGGAGCACCGAGATTCTCGGTTCTCATCATCTCGGGGGCATTTGGATCGACAACAGCGCGCTTCAGGTTGAAGATCACGTCCATGTCCTTGCCGATCATTTTCGTGACCAGCTCCAGCTTTGTGATTTCATTGATGTTAAAGGTGCCGACCAGCGCTCCGTTGCGCAGGATCGTCAGCCTGTCGCTGATGGCAAACACCTGGTCGAGGAAGTGCGTGATAAAGATGATGCCCATCCCCTCCGCCTTCAGCTCATTCATAACATCAAAGAGGAGTTTTACTTCGTTATCGTCAAGGGATGAAGTAGGTTCATCCAAAATCAGAATTTTCGCATCAATGTCTACCGCGCGCGCGATGGATACCATCTGCTGAATGGCAGTAGAATAGTTGTTCAGAGGGCGTGTGACATCAATGTCCATATGGAACCTGGACATCAGTTCGCGCGCTCTCCGGTTAATCTCCTTCCAGTTGATCGAACCGTGCTTCATCGGCTGGCGGCCGACAAAGATGTTTTCGGCGACCGTCAGGTTCGGACAGAGGTTGATCTCCTGATAAACCGTAGAAATGCCCATAGAAAAGGCATCCTGCGGACTTGTGGGTTTGATTTCTTTTCCGTCAAACAGAATGGTGCCCGCATCCATGTGATGGACACCCGTCAGGCATTTGATCAGTGTACTTTTTCCCGCTCCATTTTCTCCGAGAAGGGCGTGGACTTCCCCGGCTTTCAGGGAAAAATCCACCTTATCCAACGCTTTTACACCGGGAAACTGTATTTCAATGCCTTTCATCTCCAGCAAGTTATGATCCGGCAATTGAATTCCTCCTTAAGAAGCGAGGGCGGAAGGCCAGGCGCCTCCGCCCACGTTAAAAATGGGGCCGGCTGAACGCCAGCCCCAAAAATTCAGACTGTTCTGATTTCAGAGTGTGAAATTAATAGACACGCTCGTCAATCACATCTGCTGCGAGAACAGAAGTGACGGTTCCGAGATCGATGCCGCCGACGCAGTCATAAACGCCCTCTTCGGGGTGGAGGATCGACTTCTCGAAGGTCTCACCAGCCTCAAGAGCCTCGATCGTCTTCTCAACGAACGGGCCGTAGAGCGGTGTGCACTCGACGGTGCAGTTCATTTCGCCAGCAACGATGGCTTCGAATGCTGCCTTAACAGAGTCGCAGCCGACAATGATAATGTCTTTGCCCGGAACAAGGCCTGCAGCCTTAATGGCATCAACAGCACCAAGACCCATATCGTCGTTCTGTACGATGAGGACATCGATCTTGTCAACGGACTTCAGCCAGGATTCCATAACAGCCTGGCCTTCGGTACGGGTGAAGTTACCGGACTGCTGTGCAACGAGCTTCATGTTGGGGTACTCAGCAAGAGCTGCGAGGTTGCCTTCGGTACGGCCGACCTGTGCGCCGGAACCGGTGGTGCCTTCCATGATGGCTACGCAGACTTCTTCATCGCCGCGGCCGATGCTCTTGAGGTATTCGCCAGCCCATGCGACCTGACGACGGCCTTCTTCTACGAAGTCACCGCCGAATGCTGCGACGTAGTCAATCTTGTCTGCGCAGTCAGGCATACGGTCGATGAGGATCAGGGGGATCTCAGCCTCGTTTACTTCTGCAAGGACTTCATCCCAGCCGGTCTCAACAACGCCGGTGAAGAGGATGTAGTCAACACCCTGGGTGATGAAGTTACGAAGAGCCTTGATCTGGTTCTCCTGCTTCTGCTGTGCATCATCATAGATAAGCGTCCAGCCTTCATGGCCTTCGATGGTGCCCTTAATGCTGTCGGTGTTAGCGGTACGCCAGTCGGATTCCTGGCCGATCTGGGAGAAAGCAACCTTGATGTCTGCAAAAGCAGATGCGCCAAGAGCCACTACCATAGCCAGAGTGAGAACGATTGCGAGAATCTTTTTCATGTTTGCTACCTCTTTCTTATATTTTTGGACATACGTCCTTGTGTAATATTCAACCACTAAAAGAAAAAAACGTCAATCAAAAAATTTAAGGTTTTTTGTTTGAAATTTTAAGGTTTTGAAAAAAATGAAACAATCAGTATTCCCGCTCTCCGATCATCTGCGGAGTGATGGTGTCGCAGGTAAAACAGATCTCCTCAACATAGGAAGATTTCGGCACCTCTTCCCCCGCTTCGCAGCTCTTGATAAGCCTGTCGACCCGCGGGCCGTGGAGCGGGTTGCACTCCACACAGAGGTTGATCCTGCCCTCCAGGCAGTATTCCAGGGCTTTATGAACCGCATCGAAGGAAATGATTTTTACCTCTCCATCCCTGCCATAGGAAATCCCCGCCTCATCCAGCGCGCGCATGGCGCCGAAGGTCATGTTGTCATTTTCGCTGTAGAGCACGGAGAAGGGTGTGCCGGTTTTCAGAAAGTCCCGCACAACCTCATAGCCTTTCGCCTCGGTGAATTCCCCTTTCAGGGCGGCTTCGACAGTCCAGTTTTCATGCCGGGCGACGGCTTCCTCCAGCGCGCGGCTTCGCATCAGCTGGGCTGTCGCCCCTTCCGTGCCCTGCAGGTGGAGAATCCGCAGAGGGGCATCAGGATCCGGAAACGACTCTTCCATCCAGGTGATGGCCATCTGCCCCTCGCGATAGAAGTCGGATCCGACCCAGCTCTGGTAGAGCGACTCGTCCTCCACACTCACCTGCCTGTCGACGACGATCACTGGGATCCCCGCAGCTTTCGCCTCGCGGAAAACGCTGTCCCACCCGGTTTCGGAGATCGGAGCGAGGACAATGTAGTTCACATCCTGCTGGATAAAGTTCCGGATGGCGAGATACTGGTTCTCCTGCTTCTGCCTGGCATTGTCAAACAGGAGCCTGTAGCCGTTCTGCTCGCTGAGGGCGCTGACCATGGATGCCGTGTTGGCCAGACGCCAGTCGGACTCGGAACCCACCTGGGAAAAGCCGACCACGATCAGGGAGTCATCAAAATCCTTATCCCGGGATGCGGAGGAAAGGGCACAGCCTGCCAGCAGAAGCGTTGTGCAGATAAGAAGCAGACAAAGGATTTTTCTCATTTTTCTTCTCCAATCTCCGTGACCCAGGGGATCCGAATGGAAATTTCGGTACCGACACCCGAAATGCTGCTGATGTCAAACGTGCACTTATCCCCGAATAGGAGCTTCAGCCGTTTGTACGCCGCCGTGATGCCGAAGCCCGGCGTTTCGTCGTTCTCAAGGCCTGCGCGCAGCTCGGCAAGCGTCTCCTCCGGGATGCCGGTGCCGGTGTCCTTCACACGCAGGGTGATCCATGTGCCGTCACATTCATCGGAGATCAGGATCGTACCGCCGCCGCGCTTCTGCTTGATGCCGTGGTAAATGGCGTTTTCCACCAGGGGTTGGAGTGTCATCTTCGGGATCAGGCATTGGCTGTACTCCGGATCAAAATCGATCTGATATGAGAGGATGTCCTTATACCGCACCTGCTGAATTTCCAGATAGCTGCGGATATGGCGCTCTTCTTCGGCAAGGGTAATAATCTCCTTGCCGTTGCTGAGGAAGGAGCGGAAATAGGTGGAGAGGCTGATGATCATTTTTTCCGCCTGCTCGGTCTTGCCGGTTTCGATCAGCCAGACGATGGCGTCCAGTGTGTTGTAAAGGAAATGCGGGTTGATCTGCGCCTGGATCAAGGCGAGCTCCATGCTCCTTAAGCGAAGCTGTTCTTCGTTGTTCAGCTTCATCTGTGTGTCAAGCTTCTGCACCATCTGCTCAACCCCGTCGCTCAGGGACTGCAGCTTTTCATCCTCCGCCTGTACCGGCGGCCTGGACTGCAGGTCCCCATGCCCGATTTCATCCACGCGGTCATACAGGGCGTCGATGGGAGCCGTGATGCTCGACGAGATTTTTCTGGTCCTCGCAGCAGTACGGCGGATCAGGAGAAGCATCAGGATGCCCGCGGCAAGAGATTCCAGAATCACAACAGTATTAAACTGCTGCTGGGATTCGGCAAGTTCGCCCGCTTCGATATAAAGGTAGGTATAAATGTATTCCTCGATCAGCTCCGTGATCACATAGATGTTGGATTCCAGCTGCTGCATCCGCTCATCGTACCCCACCGCGTCCCGGATCTGCACAATGCTGTCGTACAGGTTGTCACACAGGTTGAGCACGCTCTGGATCGTCCTGTGCGCCTCGCGGTTTCCGGTGGTGCGCAGGAGCGTTTCGGCGAGGCCTCTCGCCGTCTCCACCTCCGCAAAAGGAAGCTCCTCGCTGCTGCCGCTGACGAAAGTATACATTTTCAGGTCGACTTCGTCCTTGAAGTTGTGGTTAAAGCGGGAGGCTGTGGTAATGTTGCTGCTCATACGCGCATCCTGCAGCATAAAGACCAGAAAGAGACCGACGACAAGAACCAGCATCACGGTAAACGGGATGATCATCTGGGTGATGAGGTTTTTCAGCTTCCCGTCGATCGATTTCCGATCCCGCCCGGCATGGAAGCCGGCCCGGAAGAAAGGTATCATCTTATTCCGCCTCCCGGCTGCGGTATTCGCTGGGCGTGCAGCCCTGCGTCCGTTTGAAGACGTAGCTGAAATACCGCGGATCCTTGTAGCCCACCGCAAGGGCAATCTCGCCGGAGCGCTTGTCCGTCTCCCTCAGAAGCTGTTTTGCCCGCTCCATCCTCTTTTTCGTCAGGTACTCAATGAAGGAATCGCCGACCTTCTGGCTGAAGATCGCGCTGAGATAATTGGAACTGACATTGATGGCCTTTGCCGCCGTGTTGAGGGAAATATCATCACTACAGTAATTGTCGTTGATATAGCGCAGGGCATCCTCCACCAGATCCCCGCCGGATTTGGGGGAAGCGCTGTCTCGCAGGGCAATCACCTGCTTCAGCACCGTGCGCAGGTAGCTTTTCAGCTCCTCCCCGGAATAATCCATCGGCAGGTCCGGCACCAGATCCGCAAGAGCATCCGATGAGAGGCCGGCATCCTGCAGGGCGTTTGCGGCGCTTATGCGGATGCTTACCAGCAGATAGTTTTTAAACAGCATCGACTGTTCCGCACCATGCAGGCTCCGGATAAACCGCTCCGTAAACGGATCGACGTCCTCCGCACGGCCCGCCTCAATAAAATCGCCGAGTACCATCGGGTCAAACCCCGAGAGCTCCAGAGAGGAGAAGGGATCCTGCGCCCCCTGCAGCTTCTGCAGATCCTGCAGCCTTTTTTCACGCTCCGCTTCAATCCTGCGGCGTGTATCCTCCAGTGTGCTGATCATATCCGCCTTTGTGACGGGTTTCAGCAGAAACCTGTCCGCATGCAGCTCAACCGCCTGCCGGGCATATTCAAAATCATCATACCCGCTGATGATAATTATCTTTGTATCGGGCAGCTCCTCGCTGACATAGCGGCTGAACGTCAGCCCGTCCATAAACGGCATCCTGATATCCGTAATCACGACATCCGGCTTCAGCTTTCGCACCATCTCCAGGGCCATCTCCCCGTCCGACGCCTCGCCGGCAAAGATAAAGCCGTGCTGCTCCCAGGGAATACTGTCCCGCAGGGCTTCCCGGATAATGACCTCGTCTTCGGCGAGAAAAACCTTCAGCATCCCGTTGCCCTCCCTTCCGTTTCGTTTTCCTGTGAATATTGTATCCGCTGCACAGGAAAAAATCAACACCCAAGTGCTGCCTGCCAGGATACACCTGCAGCGGAAACCCCCGCGACAGAAAAAGCCTCTGCCATGACGGCAGAGGCTGATTCGGGATTCTGCAGTAAATTATGCCTTTCCGGCGAGTTCCTTGTACTGCTGGTAACGCTTTGCAGTGAATTCCTCGGCTTCGGCGAAGAGAACTTCGGCACGATCGGGGAAGGTTCTTGTGAGGGAGGAGAAGCGCACTTCACCCATCATGAACTCACGCAGCTTGCCATTCGGCTCCTTGCTGTCAAGCACGAACGGATTCTTACCCTGCTCCTTGTTCTCCGGGATGTAGCGCCAGAGCGGCCAGTACCCGCATTCGACGGCGAGCTTTTCTTCATTCTGTACCT
>JAGCAN010000193.1 GCA_017652685.1 Oscillospiraceae bacterium | reverse complement strand
CAAATGTTGGGACTTTGACATAGGGATAATTTTCTTCTCTACACCAATTGTAAAAAGTTTTTAGCATCCTCAGATAAGTTGCAATTGAGTTGTGTTGGATTCCTGCCTTTCTCATCTTTACTACCATTAGTTCAAAGTCTTTTTTTCTGATTACATCGAAACTTTGTTCAACGTCGAAGTAACGTGCAATGTTTCTCATGTGGTAGTGATAGTTTGCCAGCGTTGCCTCAGAAACACCTTGTGCAGTCTTTGAAATAACGAACTCTTCAAAGACTTCTTTAAAGCTCCTTCCTGTTCCTGAATACATGGTAATTTCCTGCATAAAATAGACCTCATCCTTTCATCAAATTTCAATGAAAAGGATGAGGACTAACAGCTTTTCCAAAACTCAGAGAAAACCTCAAAAAAGTACAGAAAAATAGCAAAAATAGCAAAAAATCCTAAACCCAGAAGGTTTCAGGAATAGAAAAGAGCTGCTGGGCGGATTCGAACCGCCGACCTCATCCTTACCAAGGATGCGCTCTACCTACTGAGCTACAGCAGCAAATTTTATGCCCCTTGTAGAAGGGGCATAGTGGCGACCGAGAAGGGACTTGAACCCTCGACCTCCGGCGTGACAGGCCGGCGTTCTAACCAGCTGAACCACTCGGCCACAGCGGGATTATATTAGCAAATCTCTTCCCATTTGTCAACAACTTTTTTCATTCTTTTGCGATTTTCTTTTGTAGGCTTCCCAGCCATCAGCATTCTAAACGTATTATTTATGAAGCAGAGAATTATTCCTGCCCGGTTAGTCTGTCAAGGATACTTTGCCGCGTAACGTCGAACAGAAGCTCTCGGTTATGGCGGAAATAGGCATCGCAGCCGAACTCTCCCACATACCAGGAAGTGTCATAACCGGCCGTGATTTCTGTCACAAAAAGGACAAGTTCCTGGCTCTGGCCGACGGCATCCTCCAGAAAGCGGAAAGCACTGTCAAACATCAGACCAGTTTCAGCAGCAAGGCTCTCTCGTCGTTCGGTATCCTCAGCAAAGCACGCTCGCAGGACATTCATCTGCTCTTCGCTTTCCGGAATCTCATTCACAGTTTTGAGATACTCTTCCAGCCGGTTGATCTCCGCCTGGGAAAGCGTTTTCTGTTCCCGGTCTTCCTGTCCGGCGTTGGCAGCACGCTTAAGCGCTACACGGCGGAAGGCCATGATGTCGTACAGGCTTTCTGCTGGCAGCTCCGGCAAACGTGATCTGACGCCGAGAAGCCCTTCATGGAGCGCAGTGGTAAGAGCGTCCTGCCGCCGTGTTTCACGCGCAGCTTCACCAAGACGGGAGAGCAGCAGACCCATAACCGCAAGCTTTTCATCAAAAGGAGCAGCACTGAATTCCGACACAGACACCTTCGGGACTTGTCCATGGAGAATATCGTCGATATGATAAACTTGGCGATATTTGTTATAAAGGGAGTAATAATTGCTGAAATCACGAGCAATGGACGGCATCTGCAGATACTGTACGGCAAGCTCCATATCCGGTGCAATGCCCAGAGCCTCATAGGCATACAGGATCTCGCTCAGATCCTCCCAGCCGCGCGCTGTCACAAACTGCATGCCTTCAGCGCTGTTTTCGATGCGGTAGAAGTTTTCCTTTTTGAGATCAATATAAGAGATCACTGCCCCATGCAGCCCTTTGCGCAGGGCATATTCTTTCCAGACGGTGAAATCCTCCTCCACCGTGATGTGCTTGACTCGGTCGAGCGTAACTACATCGAAATCTCGTACAGATCGGTTATATTCCGGAGGATTGCCCGCCGCGACAATCAGCCAGCCCTCCGGAAGCTTCTGGTTTCCGAAAGTCTTGCACTGCAGAAACTGCAGCATCATGGGGGCCAGCGTCTCGGATACACAGTTGATTTCGTCCAGAAAGAGAATTCCCTCGCGGAGGCCGGTTTTTTCCATCAGTTCGTAAACCGAACCAAGGATTTCACTCATGGTGTATTCGGTAACGGTATGCTCCACGCCATCATAGACCCGCTTTTCTATAAACGGCAGGCCGATGGCACTCTGACGAGTGTGGTGCGTGATGGTGTAGGAGACAAGACCGACGTTTTCCTCGGAAGCGATCTGTTCCATAATCTGGGTCTTGCCGATGCCCGGTGGGCCAATCATCAGGACAGGCCGCTGTCGGACAGTGGGAATACGGTAATTCCCCAGGTCGTCCCGGCTTAAATAAGCGCGCAGTGTGTTTCGGATTTGTTCCTTTGCTTGCTTGATGTTCATCTGGATACCTCACAATTCAGGTAGTTCCTGCAGAATCTCTTCCTGCCAGAACTCTTCGAAGTTATCACGCGGTCTTTTCCAGGGCAGGGATGGTATAATGCGGATAGCCCAGGGTGGAATTTTAACAGAGAGTGGCGGCTCATCCAACAGAATGAACGCTGTTTCATAATCCGGGCGCTTTTCCGGATAAATCCCCATGCCGTCGGTAAAATACAGAAGACCTCGCAGATTGGTAAAGCCTCCGGAAGCGACCAGCTTATCTACGTGCTCAAATACCGGGCGAAAATCCGTTGCACTGCCGCCGGAGAGGGACAGATTTTCCATATACCGCCGTAGCTCGTCCAGGCTTGTAATCTTCTGATCAGAGCGGAGCTGATCATCGCACTGCAGGATATGAACGTTCAGCTTCCGGGTAAACGTGTCAGAGGAACGCAGAATGGCATAGGTGCTAGCCAGAAACTCCCGCACCAGAATGCCGGAGGTTGACATGGACGTGTCGATAGCTATAACGAAATCCTCTATGCGCTTTTCTTCTCGCGTTTCGGGCGGCTCAATGAGAGGCATGTTTCCGTAATGCTGCAGGCCATAGGTATAATAAATATAGTCAAACGCATTTGTGTCTGCGCGGAGGATCTCCCGCGGGGCAGCAAAACGACGAAGGAATTTTCGGTAATCCACATCATCCCGTGCGGCAATGGAAAGTTGCTCCATTACATTTTCACCGCCTGAACCATGCTCGGACAGGAGACTGTCCATAGCAGTCTGCGAACGGGAAGCCGCATCCTGCCAGTAGTGATCCTGTCGTTCACTGCGCTCCTGTTCCTGTTTTTCTTCCAGGTCCCAGAGACTGTGCTCGTCCATAACAAAAAGGCGCTGCAGGCTGGCGATCTTGTATTCAGGTAGGCGCTCCCGAAGGAGCATGCGATAGATCCCTTCGGCGCTCAAAACCTTCATCTCGCGACGGCATTCAGCCAGAAATAGTTCCCGCGCCGGTGCAGCATGCTGCGTCAGGCAGACGTAAGGGAGTGAATCAATTACGCTTTCCACTGCAGCATCACAGGCCAGATCCCAAAGCACAGGATCCCGACCACGGCGCTTGGCCAGATGACGGAACAGGCAGTGCAGCACTATATGCAGATTCAGACGGGGTGAAAAGCGCTCGCTTTTCAGAAAGCCTGTTGCAAGATAAGAAGCGTTATAATAAAGCACCTCCCCGTCAGTGGCGGAACTTACCGTAACCCCCTCTCCCGGCTGAGGAACAAGGGCACACAGAGGCCCGCTCAGATAAGGCAAAGCCAGGCAGAGCTGTGTCCTGCCGGAGAGCAGAATATCCTGCCCGACAGAGGAAAGATTGTCGTTGTTCATCGTATCTCTTCCCATTCCTTTGCTTCCCATTCAGAGAGCCCCATTCATTATTTTACAATTCAAAGATTTTCGACCTGCCTTTTGCAAGGAGCGTATGGCGCTTTTCCAGAAGGATGGCCGTGGCCTCGGTTATCTGAAGCGTGCGAGATTCCCTGAGTGCTGTGTCAAGTGCCTCCATTTCGACTGTGCCCAGATCCAGCAGCATTCGCAGCCCGCGCATATCCCTTTCATACAGTGTCAGCGAGAGTGCTCTTTTCATATTGGAACACAGGTAATCAGCATATTGCCCAAAAGCCTGTTTGCTCAAACGGGTCGGATAGCAGAGTCGGCGATAGGCAAGTCGCAAAGCGCTGTCCTCATCGTGCTCTTGGGAGATATAATCAGGCCATAGCGCATCATAGTCTGTGATTGACAGGCTCTTGCTGCGGAAGACGCTGTGGTAGGCATAACCCCCTCCAATAATTTTGAGCTCAAAGTGATGTGCAGCGTTGTTCTCGGTATAGTCTTCTATATATTCCGGGAAGATAAGGCGAAGGACACTGCCGTCTGTTTCAAGTATCGTCACATCCAGCTCCTGCTGCAGGCTATAGACAAGAGAGGCCAGAGCCACGCCCTGAAGTGGACCGGTACGAATAAGCTCCAGGCGGGAAAAGCAGAAGCAGTTCATAAAGCTTGCACTGCCGAAAGAGCACAAATCGTCGAAAAATCGCAGTGTCTGCATAGAACGGAGATTCATGAAAGCGTAGTCACCGATGTGTTGAAGAAAGCGCGGCAGGGTCAGTTCTGTAATATTCCTGTTGTCCCATTCCTCCGATTCCGGTCCGCCCAGGATACGCAGTTCTTCTCCCTCTACTGTTGCTGCCCCTGTGGCAAGAGCACGGTCTTTCAATCCCGTTACCGGCAGGCCGAATAGTTCGTCCGGCAGGATGGCTTTTTTATCACACGTCAAAGCCCGCAGAATGGTGACGCAACCCTTCTCCCGATGCACAGTGAGCCGCCAGTTTGTAAGTCCGCTGATCGTCTCCAAAGCGTTTCTCTCCCAATTGATACTTCTTTATTTGACAAAAAAAGAAAAAACAGAAAATCGCCGTTAAGATTGTACCTATTTATAGAATTTCTGTCAATGGGTTTATGAAGCGCTGTCCTGTCCTGCGTCTTGTGTTGCAAAAGGATTCTCAACGTGATATGATGTGGAAAAATCCTGAGAGAAGGCAGAAAACAGTGGATCAGAATCTCCTGACAAGAGACCGGATTATTGTCCGGACAAGCATGATCGGCGTCATCACAAATGTATTTTTAGCTGTTTTTAAAGCCGGCGTGGGAATTCTTTCTCATTCGATTGCTGTCATTCTGGACGCAGTTAACAATCTTTCGGATGCTCTTTCTTCCGTTATAACGATTGTCGGAACTAAGCTGGCCGGCAAAAACCCTGACAAGAAGCATCCGTTGGGGCACGGGCGGATTGAATATCTCAGTGCCATGATCGTTTCCGCTATTGTGCTGTATGCCGGTATCACTTCTCTGGTGGAATCGGTCAAAAAGATCATCCATCCGCAGAAAGCTGAGTATACGACGATATCTCTGGTAATCCTTGCCGTAGCAATTATTGTAAAACTGATTCTTGGGAACTATGTAAAAACGCAGGGGAAAGCTGCGGACTCCGTAGCTCTGATTGCATCCGGTTCCGACGCCACATTTGATGCTGTCATATCCGCCTCTGTTCTGGCATCCGCCATCATCTTTCTGCTGACAGGGATCTCTCTGGAAGCATATGTCGGCGTGCTGATCTCGCTCATAATCATCAAAGCCGGCGTTGAAATGATGCGGGAAACCGTTGATGATATTCTGGGGCATCGTGCAGATGCGGAGACCAGCCGAAAAATCAAGCAAATTCTCACCGAAGAGCCCGCAGTACACGGTGCATATGACCTGATTTTGAACAATTACGGCCCCAACAGGAATTATGCTTCTGTCCATCTGGAGCTGCCGGATACCATGACTGTTCGTGAGGTAGATGAGCTGACTCACAGGATGGAAGCAAAAGTCTACCGGGAAACCGGGGTTATTCTGACAGGAATCGGTGTCTACTCTTATAATACCGGCGATGATGAAGCAGCTGCCATCCGCAACAGCATCCAACAGCTTGTTCTGGCACATGACTGGGCATTGCAGTTTCACGGTTTTTATATTGATACAGAAAAAAAGGCAATGCATTTCGATGTGGTTATGAGCTTTGACATTGCTTCTCAGGAAGGTCTGGAAATCATTCAGAAAGAGGCTCAGGCCCTTTACCCGGATTACACCATTCGGATAACACCTGATGTGGATATTACAGATTAAAAGAGGTGCAGGCCTTTCAGGTCTGTACCTCTTTTCTTCCGGAATCTTATTTTGTACGGATACACTCTGCAGCCATCTCAAACAGCTCGCTCGCTGAAAGCATCCCGTCCATTTGGAAGAGTTGACAATGTATATCTCCGTTCTGCCAGTACAGGATCTGTGTTTCATGCTCTTCTATCTTTGTGTCCGAATCTCCGTAACCAAAGTGAAGGCTTCCCTCTTCCTGCGCTTTCTGCTCCTCCTCTGTCGGCCTGTAGGTTTCGGGCACAACCTTGTATCTGCTGCAGTGGAAGTTCAGCTCCACCCCATCTATGGTCCGCTTTTCCTGTGTGAGGTTCCTCTCCGTTACTTCAGAAGAATAAACTTCCTGCTCGAAATACACTTTGTCTTCGTCCTTCCCGTATAAAAAGCTAAACGATCTGTATTCTTCAACCGGCAGGTTGTTCTCGTCCATGAACCGATTGGAAACAACCGACCCTTGCAGGAAAGAATATCCGTTCGCAAAACACTCCAGCAGAACCGGTACAAATCCGGCATCCTCTAAACACTGCTGCTCGCTCGGCAGAGTCCGGTAGGTCGGATCTGAAATTGATGGCCCGGAACTAAACACGCTGGTAATCTTTCCGTTTGCTGCGTAAGCACCCGCTGTGAGAACCATCACTGCAGCGATTGCTACTAAGATTGTTTTCCATCTTTGTGATTTTGTCATTTTTAATTTCCTTTCCGATGCAGAGTCCGATCGGTTCAGAACTGATTCCAGAATGCTGTCAGAATTCAGCACAAACGGCGCTTCACTGCTGTCCGGGCATCCTGTTATCTCCCGCAACAGATCTCTCTTCTGATTCATTACAACACCTCCGCATCTGTCAATATCTTTTTCAGTTTCTTTTTCCCTCTTGAAAGGCGTGTTTTTATCGTTGGCACCTTGAGATCCATTGCCCCTGCAATTTCCCTGAGAGACTCTCCATAGCGGTAGAAGCGTACAAAGATTTCCGCATCCTCTTCTCCCAGTTCTGCCACGGTATCCCAAAGCAGGCTGTCGGAGGACGGAGCCGGGATCGCTTCCAACGTATCCACCCCCAAATCCTCCAGTGAGAGTTCCGGCTTCCACACCCGAAGACGCTTACAGATCTGGTTGCGGGCTGCTCCGGCCAGATATGCACGGAGTGTTCCTTTTTGAAGGTCAATCCGTTCCGGGTTTTTCCAGAGGCTCAAAAACACGTCCGAGACGATTTCTTCCGTATCCTCTTTGCTCAGGCTGTTTCCTGCAGCCCGGAAAATCACTGTGCTCAGGTATGGTGTGTAGGTTCTGATTGCCTGCTCCAGCGCCTGTTCTTCCCGTGCCTGCAGAGAGCAAAGCAATTTCATTTCTGCTGTCATCATAAATCCTTTCAGGTGAAAACGAATCAGAGCTCTTTGTCGTTTCACTGATAGATTACCGAAAAAAAGACGTAAAGTTTCATCCGCTGAAAAAAGCCGGCATACACTTTTATTCGTGCATGCCGACTTTTTGATTTTTCCGGACGTCACCGGACGGGAATCATCTTCCCCATTACCACATAACGTGCCGTGTCATATTCATAGGTACAGGTTGAAAGTGTTAGGACTTTGTCTCCAGGCTGTATCTCCACATCCGTCTGGATTGCAGACAGTTCTTTTGCTGCGTCCAGCCACGCCTGCATCTCCTCGTCACTGTCAAAGGAATTGTTATAGGCATCCGAATACATATCTGTAAGGAAGGCGGCAAACAGCTCGATGCGATAGTTCATCTCCGGCGTGTTGAGGTAAAATACCGGGTGTTTCTCGTAATAGCTCTTTTTTGTATAGTTCACAAGGCCGGCAAACATCCCACCGTCCTTCATGTGATGGCCGTAGATAATGCTGTTGTCATTGTCAAAATCTTTTGCGGACATGGTCTCGGTAAACAGCGTTCCATAGGAACTGTAATTGAGGTCAATATCCCGATGAAGATAAAAAGAATTGTCCTCTGCCTGTACAACGGGATAGCTGATCACCGTATCCGGACAGTACAACCAGCCGCATACATCTGCATTGCGCTCGGTGAGTGCTTCAAAGTCAACCACGATAGGCGAGGCTGCATCATCCAGCACGTAGGTATTTCCATTGGCATTTTTCATTACGGCTTCCGCACTGGCATGGTATTTTTCTTTCTCTTCCTCTGAGCTTTCTTCGGCATGATCTGTAAGGTTCTCTTCCGATGTCTCCTGAATTGTTTCCTCCGCCTGGTTATCCGAGATTTCTTCTTCTTTTTCCGTTTCAGAAACGGAGACCTCTATGCGCAGGCAATCTGCTTCTGTTATTTCAGATGCAGAAAACATAAGCTGCTTCCATGCGCCGGGAGCAACCGTGATCTCTTCCGACCATATGGTTTCTTCTTCATTGCCTTTTAAAACAGTATTCTCCCAGGAAAAATCCATCGATTCTTCCGCTTTGTTTTCACATTTCACGGTCACAGTCCAGCCCTCGTCCGGAACGAAAGATGCATCTGCAACAGATATTGTACAATTGTCGTCCTCGAGCAGAACTTTATGGTTATAGTTGTTTTGCGTTTTTTCCGTCAGCGCAGCCCGCTCCCCGCTGAGGCCTTCTGTCTCGTTCTCCGTTTCCTCAGCTTCATCAAGCAGAATAACGGCAGGTTCCTCAACTGTTTCTGCCCAAGCCGCATGGGGAATTCCTGCCAACAGCAAAATGGCAACCAGTAATGCACAAAGATTTTTCATTGTTCTTCTCCTTTCCGGTTTTGATTTCCAGTTCTGGTTTCTGCCTGCATTATAAACACTCCCTGTCCCTTCGTCAAGCTGCTTCCCTTCCAGATTCGGCATAAAACCATTGCCATCCGTCCCTGTGCGTGGTAAAATATAAAGAATTCAGTTTCAGGAGGCTGTTTATGAGCAGAGCTGACGAGATTTTCATTCAGAATTGCCGTGATATTCTGGATCACGGTATATGGGATACAGATCTTCCCGTTCGTCCCCGTTGGGAGGACGGCACGCCGGCTCACACCGTGAAACGCTTCGGCATTGTAAACCGTTACAATCTCTCGGAAGAATTTCCGATTCTTACGATTCGCAGAACTTTCTGGAAATCCGCCATTGATGAGCTCCTGTGGATCTGGCAGGCGAAGAGTAACAATGTGCACGATCTTCGCACGCGGGTCTGGGATGCCTGGGCAGATGAGACGGGTTCCATCGGAAAAGCATATGGTTATCAGCTCCGCGTGAAACACCATTATCCTCAGGGGGATATGGACCAGGTTGACAAGGTCATCTGGGACCTGAAAAACAATCCCTCTTCCCGCCGTATTATGACCAACATCTATAATTTCGCAGATCTCAGTGAAATGGCTCTTTATCCCTGTGCCTACTCCATGACGTTCAACGTCTGCGACGGAAAGCTCAATGCCATCCTGAACCAGCGTTCCCAGGATATGCTGGCTGCCAACAACTGGAATGTCGTGCAATATGCGGTTCTTACCATGATGTTTGCGCAAATCTCTGGCTTTGAGCCCGGAGAGCTGTTACACGTGATCGCTGATGCCCATATCTATGACCGGCATATTCCCATGGTTGAGGAGATTCTTGCCCACGAGCCTAAGCCGGCACCCCATTTCTGGCTTGATGCTTCTGTGGATGATTTTTATGCTTTCACGCGGGACAGCTTCCATATGGATGATTATAAATATTCTGACTTCTCGGGCAAAATCCCGGTTGCCGTCTGAGGGTGAAGCCTATGCTGGAAGCTATTGTTGCTGTCTATGCCGATTGGGGAATCGGAAATGGCATCACACAGCCGGTTGTCCTTTCCGCTGACCGTGTTCATTTCAGATCAGTCACAGGTGACGCGGCCGTTATTGTCGGCCGTAAAACGCTGGAAGATTTCCCAGGTGGGAGGCCTTTGAAAGGCCGTCACAACATAGTTGTATCACGGCAGGATCTTACTGTTCCCGGAGCAGAAGTTGTACACAGCACAGAAGAAGCGCTGTCAGCCGCAAAAAATCATCCCCGTTGTCTTGTTCTTGGCGGGGCAAGCATTTTTGAACAGTTTTTTCCCTATCTGCAAAAAATATTCATCACAAAAATCGGCTGTCGGCCGGAATCATCGAGATTTTTCCCTAACCTTGATGAGCTTCCTGACTGGCAGTGTACAGAGAAAGGCCCGCTTCTTGAGGAAGACGGAATTCCCTACTGCTTCTGTCTTTATGAGCGCAGAGCCGGAAAAGGAGACAAATCATGTTGAAAGACAGCAAATCGTTGGAAGTCAGTTGTTATGTCCTGGGGGCAGGTGCATTTGGTGTTTTCTTCCGATGGATGCAGCTCCAGCTTGCCTACAACAGTGACGGACTTCCGGGTAAAAGTGTTTGGAACTTTTTTGTGATCTTGCTTATTGCCGCAGGTGCTGCTGTTTTCTGGTATTTTGTTCTCAGAAATGAGAAAGCTGGGCTTATCGTACCGGAAGATTTCTTTTCTGCCCTTTCCAACCCCGGCAAAATCCACGCCGTCCTGCGCTGGTTTATTGGCTTCATTATGGTTGCCGGCAGTGCACTGCTCTTTCTCACCTGCGAGCTCGACATGAATGCCACCTTTCTCCGTGTCCTTTCCGTGTTTGGAGTACTCACCGGTATCTCTTTTCCACTGCTTCTGATCTGTGCCAACAAACCGCACGTCTCCAAAAACGGTATGATTACGCTCCTCTCTTTTCTGCCGCTTCTGTTTTTCTCCACCTGGTTACTCACCTCCTATAAGCAGAATTCCATTAATCCAATTGGATGGGATTATGCGGTAGAAGTACTTACTCTGATTGTGGACCTGTTTGCTTTCTTTCGTATCGCCGGTTTTGCATACGGAGTTCCGGATGCCAAAAAGAGCATGTTTCTAAGCATGTTTGGGGCTATGCTGAATCTTATGTGCCTTGCAGACAACAGGTATCTGGCTCAACAGGTGATGTTCTTCGCTGCTTCGCTGATGCTTACGATGTATAATTGGATCATGATTGCCAATCTGGTTCCCTCTCCCAAAGTGGTTCCCTCTGAAGAGGAATCGGATGAGGAAGAGATCGTCGAACGTCTATGAAAAGGAAATTATCAGGGTTCCTCTTTCTGCTCTGCATCTTCTTTTCAGTTTTTTCAGGTACCTGCAGTGCAGAGAAGGACTACAGCCCTTATGTGATTGAAGTAAAAGTCAATGCGGGTGATACCGTCAGCAATCTTTGCGACAGCCGCCGTATCGATTATTATGCGGTCAAAGATGCGCTCCTCATCGTAAACGGGTTTGCAAGCGAAGCAGGTCTCAGTGCCGTGAGCCCCGGGCAGACGCTTTATCTTCCCCGCTCAAAGGCAGATGCCGATTCCATTCTTGCACTTTATAACTCCACGGTATCGACTACGATTCCAGCTTCCTATGTACAAAAGGTGACTGTGCAGAAAGGCGATACGCTTACCAGTATCTGCAAGGAGCATAACCTGACCTACAGTGTATGCCAGGAAGCCATCAAAAAACTCAACCTCTGGTCTTCCGACTCCCGGCTAAGTTCGATTTATGCCGGGCAGGAGCTTCTTCTTCCGACAAGCGACGCTGCGGCTGTCGCTATCACGGAAACAGTTGCCACCGCAGCAGCAAGCTCCGGCTCTGAAATGCCCGTCAAAGATTCCTTTGAATATTATCTGGTTTCTCACACCATGGCTTCCGGAGAAACCATGGAAAGTGTTTGCGGGCAACTCGGAATTCTTTATTCTGCAGATGTATCCAACATGCTCAAAGCAATCAACAATCTCTCCGATCCTAATGGTGCTGCAGCAGGCAAGACATGTCTGTTTCCGTCCAAAACCTCGAGCAACGCCGCATACACGGTCTATTCTCACAAAGTCGTTTTTGGTGACACGATTGAGAGGCTCTGCGAAGCACATCATGTCAGATATGCAGAGGTTCGGTCGCTGCTACAGGGGCTTAACCCCGGTTCTTCCCTCATCGCTTTGCGAGTGGGAGAAGAAGTCCTTCTTGCAGAACCGGCGCCTGTTGTTTCCACTTCCGTTTTGGTCACTCCGACTCCCGTCCCGGCTTCTGTCTCTGTCCCTGTTGTTTCTTCACCCGCTCCGGCTTCTGCTCCTGTTTCCTCTTATCCCGGATCTGTTGCTCCCTCTTCCCCCTCTTACTCTGCAACTTCAAATCCGGCTTCTTCCGAAGCGATACCTGAAATCACCATCACGGTGAAATGAAATAACAGAACACTTTTTCTCTGCTTTTCTGACGGTTCATCTTTCTCCATACCAAAAAATCCTGCCGGCTGCGGATCCTGTGATCTTTCGGCAGGATTTCCTCTTTTTCAGAGCATCTGTATATAGGAACACAATTTCGTTTTGTTGCATTTATCAGGTTATTATGGTATTTTGTTCATTATATGAAAGATCCTTGAAAGGTGCTGTTCTATGTCTGAATCGTCTTCTCCCACTATGATCCGCGATCTGACCAAAGGGCCGGTTGCAGCACAGCTGTTGCGATTTGCTCTGCCTCTTTTTCTTTCAAATGCTCTACAGGCAGTTTACAACCTGGTGGATATGATCGTTGTAGGGAATTATATCGGGAAAGCCGGTCTTTCCGCTGTTTCGATCGGCGGTGATATTCTGCATCTGCTGACGTTTGTGGCTATGGGGTTTTCTTCCGCCGGGCAGGTTATCATTGCAAGATCAGTCGGAGCCGGCCGTTATGACGAGGTAAGAAAAACCATCGGCACGATGTTCAGCTTTCTGCTGAGTGCTTCTCTGGTCATTGCTGCAGCCTGTTACAGCCTTCGTTTTTCTGTTCTGCATTGGCTCAACACCCCAAATGCTTCCGCGAAATACACCATGGATTATATGGTCACCTGTATCTGCGGGTTGCTTTTCATCTATGGCTATAATATTGTCAGTGCAATTTTGCGCGGAATGGGCGACAGCAAACGGCCTTTTATGTTCATCGCCATTGCTGCTGTGCTGAACACCGTACTGGATATTTTTTTCGTCAAATATCTCGGGCTTGCCGTCTTCGGTGCTGCTCTTGCCACCGTAATCGGACAGGGTGTCAGCTTTCTCACTGCTATCGTCTACCTGTATCGCCATAAAGAAAGCTTCGGCTTTGACTTTAAACCTGCCAGCTTTCGAATTCGGAAAGATGCTCTTTTCCGTCTCCTGTCATTAGGAATCCCTATGGCGATTCAGTCCGCAGCCATCAGTTTTTCCAAGATAATTCTGATGGCATGGATTAACCTTTTTGATGTTACTTATTCCGCTCTGGCGGGTATCTATAACAAAATCAACGTTATGAGCGGGGTAATATCCCAGTCCTTCACAACCGCCGGCAGCACAATGGTCGGTCAGAATATGGCAGCCGGTAAGAACAAGCGTGTTAATCAAGTCCTGCTGCTTGTACTGGAGATCGGCATCGCCTTCGCTGTCGCTGCATCGTTTGTCCTGTGGCGGTGGCCGGAGGGGATCTATGCCATTTTCACCTCCGACGTTGATGTACTGGAAGTTGCCGGCGTCCTGACGCTACCGGTTATTCTGAATTTTTTCGGAGCCGCAACCCGCAGCGTCAGTTTCTCTCTGATCAACGGCTCCGGAAGGCCCCGACTGAATCTTGCCGTTGCCATTATCGACGGTGTGTTTGCCCGTATCGGGCTTGCCGCACTGTTGGGCTTCGTACTCAAACTGGATTGCTTTGGTTTCTGGATGGGTGATGCGCTGGCGGGCTTCATGCCATTCCTGATCGGCAGTGTGTTTTATCTCTCCGGAAACTGGAAAACCAGGTTTGAAGAATAATCCATATAAACTGCTGCATAAACAAAGAGCCTTTGCTGAACGGGCATTCCCATTCGGCAAAGGCTCTTTTTCCGGGCTGCTATCTTTCCGAGCAGTTCTCTTTGTTATTTTCCTTCCGGTCGATTATTTCAAGCACAGTCAGGATATTTCCTTCCACACGAAAGTGTACATCCCTCCCGGCAAATTCCATGCCGTAAATACGCTCCGCATCATCGTGATAACGTGGGCGGGGATCGCACATCAGCACCTTCCGCAATGCCTCTCGTTTTTCTTCCGGAATCTTCTCCAGCGTTCCAGCAGCGAATTTCGCTTCCAGTGTAAATTCCGGCCTTGGGGCAAATCCGTCCCTCGCTTCCGGAATACAATCCGAATACGGGATATACGGTTTGATATCAAAAATCGGAGTTCCGTCCATGAGGTCTGCTCCGGACACAAGAAGCGTTAGCCCGCAGCCCTTTACTGCCTCCACAGCCTCAAGCTTCACACATGAGAGCCCCAGGCTGTTTGGACGAAACGGTGATCTTGTAGCAAATACACCCTGCCGTATATTTCCGCCAAATCGCGGTGGCCTTACCGTAGGGGACCATGGTGCGTCGATATTTTCCGAAAATTGCCAGATTAGCCATAAATGGGAAAACTCTTCTATCCCGCGAAGCGTCTCCGCCTGGCGAAATTCCGGTTCAAAAACAATTCTCCCTATCAGTTCCTTCACCATTCCTGCCTGACGAGGAATCCCGAACTTTGTGCCGAAATCGCTTTCCATATGTGCAATCGGATGAAGTTCTGATCCTGTCATAACAGTTCCTCCAGCAACATCAGCATCTTCATGGAGATGTGGTTGACCAGCATATGAAAGAAGATACTGCACCAGATGGAATTGGTTCTCTCATAACACCGGCAGAGCAGAAACGCTGCTGGCAGATACTGGAGTGTATAAAGCCAGTAGGAAGGATCCTCTATAGCATAACCCCAGATATGATAAACAGAGAAAAGCACCATACTTACTGCATAGGCTGCAATTCGGTTCGTCTTTCTGATTCCGCCAAAAATCGCTCCGCGAAAAAGCACCTCCTCTGTTAACGGTGCAAGAAAAACAGCCATCGCTGTAATTGCCTGAGTATCAGTCTTTGCCATATCAAGAATGGCCTCATTGTTCAGATTGGAAACTGCACTGCTTTGGCCGATCATTGTTTCCAAGCCGCTCAGAATACCCGATGCACAGAGATTAAAAGCCATCATCATACAGTAGCAGAGAGCAATCTGGGCAATGCAACCCAGCAGATCATCACACAGCGGATCAAAATCCCTCCGCAAAAACCCGTAGCAGGTGATGACAATATAGATTGCCCCGATCCCGTAAACCAGCAGGTTTGCCAGGCTTTCCGTGATGATTCCTCTATCCATCAGAAGCATGGCAAGCTTCGGCATCACAAAAAGATGTACCGGAAGCCAGAGCAGAGCAAGAATTATCTCGCGTTTTGTCATCTGGCTGGTAAACACTCGAACTGCCTTTTTCTCCATTATGCTCTTGCCTTTTTCTGCAGTTCACACAGCAGATTCATCGCCTCAAGCGGTGTGAGCGTGTTGAGATCCGTCGCATCCAGAATGCGCCGTACCTCATCTACACCAACATCAATAAAGCTGATTTGTCCGCTCGGCTCCCGGTGTTCCGGCAGGCTGCTGACACCTTGTGTCTCCAGCTCCTTCAGGTAGGCTTTTGCTTTGTTCACCACTGCGTCCGGTAATCCTGCCAGCTTTGCCACTTCAATGCCGTAGCTGTCATCTGCTGCGCCGCGGACTATTTTCCGAAGAAAAACCAGAGTTCCTCCCTGCTTCTTCGCAGAAATATTATAGTTCCTTACTCCTTCAATCTCTCCCTCGAGAGAAGACAGCTCATGGTAATGCGTAGCAAACATGGTTTTGGCACCAAGTTTTTTCCGGTCAGCACAGTATTCCAGCACAGCCCTTGCGATAGCCATCCCGTCAAAAGTGGATGTGCCCCGCCCGATTTCATCCAGAATCAGCAGAGACGAACCCGTGGCATACCGCAGGATATTCGCCATTTCATTCATCTCCACCATAAATGTAGAATGGCCTGAAGCCAGATCATCGGAAGCACCGATTCTCGTGAATACCCGATCAACGATCCCGATGATCGCATTCCTTGCGGGAACAAACGAGCCCATCTGTGCCATCAGGACAATCAGGGCAGTCTGACGCATAAAAGTAGATTTTCCTGCCATATTCGGCCCGGTTACGATAGCTACTCTGTCACTTCCAGTGTTGAGAAACGTGTCATTCGGTACAAACAGCACATCTTTGAGTGTCTGCTCCACAACCGGGTGCCTTCCTTCTGTAATGGAAATCGTCCCCGATGTATCAATTTCCGGCATGGTATAGTGATTTCTCACCGCAGTTTCGGCGAGAGAACATAGCGCATCCAACCTTGCGACAGCGTCTGATGTTGCCTGAATCCTTCCGACTTCGGCGGCAACCCGATTCCGGATTTCGGAAAAATAGTTATATTCCAACTCATTGATCCGCTCTCGCGAGGTCATCAATGTGTTTTCCAGCTCTTTAAGTTCCTGTGTAAAATACCGTTCGTTCGATACCAGCGTCTGTTTCCTGATATAATCTGCAGGGATGTCAACTTCACCCGCAGACCGGGGGATATCAATGTAATATCCGAATACTTTGTTGTATCCGACTTTCAGCTTTTTGATGCCGGTGCGTTCCCGTTCTCTTTCCTCAAGATTCTTTACCATCTGCGCTCCGTTGTCTCGGATATTGCGAAGCTCATCCAGCTCTCTGGAATACCCGGCCCGGATGATCCCACCCTCTCTCACAGAAAACGGAGGCTCTTCACAGATAGCGGCATCAATACAACTCCGGATATCTTCCAGCAAATCCATAGAGCCGATTTCTCTCAATTCCACGCAGCTAAAGGCAGTCAGAATGGTTCGGATTCCCGGAAGGGCGGCGCAGCAATTGGCAAGCGTTCGAAGGTCCCGCCCACCCGCAGTGCCATAGACACACCTGCCGACAAGCCTCTGCATGTCACTGATTTCTCTTAGCTTCAACAGGAGTTCCGGACGGCTGACGTTATCATTGACAAGCTCATCAACAGCTGCAAGCCTCCGCCGGATTGCCACAGCAGAAAGAAGCGGACGCTCTACCCACGCACGAAGCAGGCGGGATCCCATGGGTGTTTTTGTCCGATCCAGCACCCACAGCAGAGAACCACGTTTTTCTCCGCTCCGTAACGCTTCCGTCAGCTCCAGATTGCGTCTGGTTGTCCAGTCCATCTCCATGTATTTTCCACCATTGAAAATATCAAGATGGTTAATATGACTGAGATCGAACTTTTGTGTCTCATCAATATATTTCAGCAGTGCCCCTACCGCGCAAACCGCGCTTCCGGCATCCTGTAGACCTGCTTCTTCCACATTCATGTACGAAAATTGTGTGCACATTCGTTCCGCCGCCCCGGGGTAATCAAACATCTCTTCCCCGGTTTCAGGCATTGCGTTCAGCTTTTCTGAAAGAAAGGCAGCAATCTGTTTGTTCTCTGCTGCCTCCGCAGAAAGGAGTGCTTCCCGAGGGGAAAACCTTCCCATCTCATTCAGGATATGGCTGACCGCATCACTATCAAAAGCCGCACAGCACATTTCGCCTGTAGATATATCGCAGAATGCGATGCCCCCCTCCTGGCCGTTAAGAGAAACTGCACAGATATAATTGCTGCGGTTTTCCTCCAGCATAGAACTCTCTGTAACAGTTCCCGGCGTAATGATTCGGATAACGTCGCGTTTCACAAGTCCTTTCGCCAAGGCAGGGTCTTCCATCTGTTCGCAGATAGCCACCTTGTGTCCTT
>JAGCAN010000192.1 GCA_017652685.1 Oscillospiraceae bacterium | reverse complement strand
TGTGATGACATTCGACAACGGCACCGCTACGGTGAATACGGAAACCTGTGAAGCCATCGGATTTGATTACGAGGCGATTTCCGAAGCCTTTGCACCCTTCTGCACAAAAGTCCAGCCGATCACAACTGCCGACAGCTTTGACGATCTGGCGTAAACAATCGCCGCGGTACTGCGGTGAAACTCTATCGAAAATAGAAATCGGAGAATCCAGAAATGGCGTCCATCCTTCAGACAGCGCTGGAACTGGGGCTGATCAGTTCTCTCACAGTGCTGGCACTGTTCCTCAGCTATTCCATGCTGAATGTATGTGATCTTTCCACCGACGGCTGCTTCACCCTGGGAGCAGTCGTCGGCGCGGTTGTGGCACTGAGCGGCCACCCGTATCTCTCCCTTCCGGCAGCAATGCTTGCCGGGATGCTTTCGGGCTTCACAACAGCCCTTTTGCAGACAAAGATGGGTATTGACAGCCTGCTCTCGGGTATCATCGTGAATACGGGGCTCTACTCTATCAACATCGGCATCATGGGAGGGGCTTCCCTTCTGAACATGAACAAGACAGAGACGGTTTTCACAAAGCTGAAGCTTCTGCTCAAAGACACGGCCCTCGCGGGGATGTACAAAACCGCGGTCGCCGTGATTGCCGTTCTGCTGGTAATTCTTTTCCTTTCCTGGTTTCTGCGTACCCGGCTCGGGCTTGCCATCCGCGCAACCGGCAACAATCCGGATATGGTACGCTCCTCTTCCATCAATCCCGCTTTTACCACCATTGTGGGGCTGTGTATCTCCAATTCCTTCACAGCGCTTTCCGGCTGCCTGCTTGCGCAGAGCCAGAAATCGGTTAACATCGATATCGGCTCGGGGATGGTCACCATTGCGCTCGCCTCGCTGCTGATCGGCAGGGCTTTTGCCGGAAAGGGCGGTATTCCCCGCAAAGCCTGCGGAGCTGTGATCGGCGCAATTATCTTCCGCCTTGTATACGCTGCGGCACTGCGTTTCCACATGCCGGCCTTCATGCTGAAGCTGGTCTCTTCGGTAATCGTCATTATTGCAATTGCCGGGCCGTATCTCAAATCACGCTATCCGGAATTCCACAGAAGGATGACGCATAAAGCCGGAAAGGAGGAGCTGTGACATGCTGGAATTAAGGCATATCTCCAAAACCTTTAACCCCGGCACAGCCAACGAGCGCAAAGCCATTTCCGACCTCTCCCTGACCGTTCCGGATTGCGACTTCGTTTCCATCATCGGGAGCAACGGAGCGGGAAAAAGCTCAGTTTTTAACGCAATCGCAGGAACCTTCTTCACGGACAGCGGAAGCATTCTGCTTGATGGAGAGGACATTACACTGCAGCCGGAATACATCCGGGCAAAATCGATCGGAAGGCTTTTTCAGGATCCGATGCGCGGCAGTGCACCGGGTATGACAATTGAAGAAAACCTCTCGCTTGCGGCCTCTGCCGGAAAGAAAGGCTGGTTTTCCCACATAACCAAAAAGGATCGGGAGGAGTTCCGTGAAAGGCTTTCCCGCCTGGAAATGGGGCTCGAAGACCGGTTGCAGTCACCCGTCGGCCTGCTCTCCGGCGGACAGCGGCAGGCCCTTACACTGATGATGGCTACTTTCAACCCGCCGAAGCTGCTGCTTCTTGACGAGCATACCGCTGCCCTCGATCCTGCCACGGCTGACAAGGTGCTTGCTCTCACGAAGGAAATCGTAGAAACCAACCGCCTCACCTGTCTGATGGTGACACACAACATGCAGACGGCACTCGACCTCGGTACAAGGACACTGATGATGGACCGCGGCAGAATCGTTTATGACGTGTGCGGAGAAGAACGGGCGAAGCTGTCCGTCGAGGACCTGCTGGTGCTCTTCCGCGAAGCCGGCGGGAAAAGCCTCGACAATGACAGGATGATGCTGGGATAATTGAACTGTTTCACCCACGAAATGCTTTTTTTCGTGGGTGATTTGTTTCCTATGGCAGAATTTTGGAGAAAACAGAGATTTTTTGCATTTGTTTACATAAAAGACTTGACAAATAACCACTCATAGGTTATTCTACCTACAAGAGTTGAGAATTTTTTCATTGTCCCCTCCTTTCATGGAAAAAGCCGCCGTAGAGACCGGCGGTTTTTTCTGTTCAGTACCCGAAAAAGCAGCCGGCTCTTTGTGAACCGGCTGCTGCTACTTCAGATGTGAAAGGGCTCAGGACCCGTCAGATGGAGAGAACAGAGATCTCTATCACCTCTGTATTATCTGCCAGGACTGCGGTGACATCATCGGAAGTGATGGCTTTCTTGGTTTTCAGGGTAGCATTGTAACGAATTCCGTTTACCTCTCTTGTGATGCGAAATTCCACAAGGGTAGCTCCGTACTGCTTCATCAGCACTTTGAACTTCTCGTCAAAATCAAAGAGGGTTTCTACAAGAATATCAATGTTGCAGTGTTTGTAGGCATCTGCACCGACAGTGACGATGTGCATCAACAGCTGAATGGAGGCGATGGCGAATGTCACCAGGATGCCGAGCAAATACATGCCGGCCCCGACCGCAAGCCCGATGCCTGCTGCCGCCCAGATCCCCGCAGCTGTTGTAAGGCCTGTGACACTGCCGCCGTTTTTGAAGATCATACCAGCCCCGAGAAAACCGACGCCGCTTACTACCTGTGCGGCAAGACGTGCAGGATCCGCTGCCCGGGTTCCATTGTATATCTCTGTTGACAGATCCTCAAAACCATACTTGGAGACAATCATGATCAGTGCTGCCCCGACGCATACAATCATGTGGGTACGAACACCGGCTTCCTTAAAGCGCCTGCTGCGTTCAACCCCGAGTACGAACCCGCACATGCATGCCACAAGAATCCGTATCACAAATTCGAGATTCTGCATCAGCGTAAAGTTGCTGTT
>JAGCAN010000191.1 GCA_017652685.1 Oscillospiraceae bacterium | reverse complement strand
GCGTTTCCTCGGTCATCCGCAGCAGCTCGCTGTTTCGGAAGACATGCTTGGTCGTGTCTTTAACGGTATGGGCAACCCGATTGATGGCGGTCCGGAAATCCTTGCTGATGCCCATATGGACATAAACGGCCTTCCGATGAATCCTGCAGCGCGTGCCTATCCTGCGGAATTTATCCAGACCGGTGTTTCCGCCATCGATGGCCTGAATACACTTGTCCGTGGTCAGAAGCTTCCGATCTTCTCCGGATCCGGCCTTCCGCATGCAGCACTTGCAGCTCAGATAGCTCGTCAGGCCCGGGTTCTCGGGGATAATGAGACCTTCGCTGTTGTCTTTGCAGCCATCGGTATCACATTTGAAGAGTCGGAATATTTTGTCAGTGAATTCCGGAGAACTGGCGCTATTGAGAGAACGGTCGTCTTCTCGAACCTTGCAAATGACCCGGCTGTCGAGCGTATCGCAACACCGCGTATGGCGCTCACCGCTGCAGAATACCTCGCCTTTGAAAAGGACATGCAGGTGCTTGTTATCCTTACGGATATCACGAACTATGCCGAAGCACTTCGTGAAGTCTCTGCTGCAAAAAAGGAAGTTCCAGGCCGTCGCGGCTATCCGGGCTATCTTTACACGGACCTTGCCACCATGTACGAACGTGCCGGCAGACGCCAGGGGAAGAAGGGCTCCATCACAATGCTCCCGATCCTTACCATGCCGGAAGATGACAAGACGCATCCGATACCTGACCTGACCGGTTACATCACTGAAGGCCAGATTATTCTTTCCCGTGAGCTTCACCGCAAGGGTATCGTACCCCCGGTCGATGTGCTTCCGTCCCTGTCCCGTCTGAAGGATAAGGGCATTGGTACCGGTAAGACCCGTGAAGACCATGCCGGAACGATGAACCAGCTCTTTGCCGCCTATTCCCGTGGTAAGGATGCGAAGGAACTCATGACGATTCTTGGCGAAGCAGCACTCTCGGAAGACGATAAACTGTATGCCAGGTTTGCCGAAGAGTTTGAAAAAGTGTATGTCGGCCAGGGGAACAGCACCAACCGGTCCATTGAGGAAACCCTCAACATCGGCTGGGATCTGCTCAGCATCCTGCCTGTCCGTGAACTGAAGAGAATCAAGCCGGAATACATCGAGAAGTATCTCCCCAAAAAGTAAGGAGGGGGAACAGCAATGGCATCAACTGCTATAACCCCGACCAGAATGGTGCTCAATCAGCTCAAAGGTCGCCTGAAAACGGCTCGCCGTGGGCACAAGCTTTTGAAGGACAAACGCGATGAGCTGATGCGCCAGTTCATGGAAGTCATTAAACAAAATAAAATCCTGCGTACCCGAGTGGAAGAAGGACTGACAGCTGCATTTGCCTCCCTTCAGGTTGCGTCTTCCATCATGTCACCGGAGATGCTGGAACAGTCGTTGTTGTATCCGCGCCAGAGTGTGGAACTGAGTGTGAAGTATAAAAACATCATGAGCGTTAATGTTCCTGAGTACAGCTTCACTACAAAGAACAACGATCCTTCGGAAATCTATCCATATGGTTTTGCACAGACGTCCGGAGAGCTCGATGACGCGCTGGAACAGCTTGCAAAAGTCTTTAACGATATGCTGGAGCTTGCCGAAGTGGAGAAGACCATGCAGCTCCTGGCCGAGGAAATCGAGAAGACCCGTCGACGCGTCAATGCCCTTGAGTATTCCACTATTCCTTCTCTGGAAGAGAACATCAAGTATATTACTATGAAGCTTGCGGAGAACGAGAACGCCACAAAAGTCCGCCTTCTCAAGGTCAAGGATATGGTTCTCCAGAAAGCACACAACTTTACGTATTAAAAACATATGATACGACAAATCGCCGGTCTGTTATAGACCGGCGATTTGTTGTATTCCAGCTATTCTTTAGAGTTCAGGTTGCTCTTGATTATTCCATCGGAAAAAGGATAACCTTTTTTAATATGATGTGAATACGTTGAAAATGTATACTTTATTCTCCTTTGCCATGCAAGACTCGATGCAGAGGCCTATGGAATGGATCCTTCAGATTTGGTATCCATAAAAATATATACATAATATAATTAACAGAATGTTAGATGCTCCGGGGCAGTTAGTGAGAACCTGTGAATCCGGGAAGACTACCTCCCGGGTAACCAATTGCAAAAACGCGAAGATGCGAGTATAATATATTAAAAATACCTTATATAGTGGTTTATTTGGAGGATGTGTATGAAAAAGGCTGTATTGATTGGTGCGGGGCAATTCGGGCGTGGTGTAATTGGTATGCTGTTGGAGCAATCGGGATATCATGTTGTCTTTGCTGATGTCAACGAGGCGGTCATTCGGGATATCAATGAGCGTAGAGAGTATCAGGTTCGAAGAATCGATAAACATGACAGCACAGTTACTGTAAAAAATATTTCGGCAATCAGTTCTCTGTCTCCTGCCCTCGTGGAGGAATGCACTGTGTGTGATGTGCTCTGCACCTGCACAGGTCTCACGGCATTACCGAAGGTTGCTCCAGCTATTGCTGAGAGCATTTCCAGACGGATGGCACGGGGTTTTGACGGTTTTCTGAATGTGCTTGCGTGTGAAAATGCACTCGGCGGCAGTACGATTCTGAAAAAGTTTGTTCTGTCCCATCTGCAGGAAATGGAACAGGCTTATCTGGAAGAACATATCGGCTTCCCTGACTGCGCGATTGACGGAATTATTCCTCCGGTGAAGAATGCACTTCCTGCAGATGTCACGGCGGAAGAGTATTTTGAATGGGATTCACTGGAGAGCGGTTTCCGCGGAGAGCTTCCGGAAATCCGTGGTTTGCATATTGTGGAAGACCTCTCCCGCTATCTTGAGAGAAAAATCTTTACACTCAACGGGCCTAATGCCGTTACAGGCTGTTTCGGATGGCGGAAAGGTTATCGTACTGTGCAGGAATCTCTGGAAGATCCGGAAATCTATCATACCGTTTGGCAGATGATGGAAGAGGCGGGAGCAATGCTCTCGTCGCGTCATGGCTACACAGCGGAAGAAATGCTACAGTATCGTACTTTTATCATGAACCGTTTTAAAAATGTGCATATTATCGATACCTGTGAGCGGGTCTCGCGGGAACCGCTTCGCAAGCTGGCTGCCGATGACAGAATTGTGGCTGCCATGAACTATGCCCATAGCTTCGGGATTGAAACACCAGCGTATTATAAAGGCATTGCTGAAGTGCTTCGTTATGATAATCCGAACGATGAGCAGAGTGTTGAGATGCAGCAGATGATCCGCTCGCTTGGAATGAAAAAGGCTCTTGAAAAGATCAGCGGTATTCCGTCAGACAGCGAAACCGCTTCCTTTGTGGAAGCGGAATACAATAAAATTGCCGAACAGCAGAGATAAAGGGGGATGTCCTTATGACGGATCAGGAAATTTTATCAGAAGTCAGGCGTACCATACGGGAAGAAGCGGAATCCCTTAAGAAACTGGCAGACCGCGTTGACGAAGCCAGCGTTTTGAAAGCGGCAGATGCACTGCAGAACTGCAAAGGAAAAGTAATTCTGACCGGATGCGGAACTTCGGGCATGGCTGCCAAAAAGATAGCGCATACATTAAGCTGCATTGAAATCCCGGCTCTCTATATGTCTCCGGCGGATGCTGTTCACGGCGATCTGGGTGTTCTTCAGAAAGAGGATATCCTGGTGCTGATCAGTAAAGGCGGCAACACCTCGGAGTTGCTTCCTTTGATTCCGGCCTGCAAAACCAAACAGGCGCTTCTGATCGGTGTTTCGGAAAACCCGGAGTCTGAAATAGCCCGCAGTGCAGATATCTATCTCGAAGTGCTGGTTGACAGGGAGCCGGATCGATTCAACATGCTGGCAACTGCCAGTACGCTCGCGGTTATGTCTCTGTTTGATGGTATCTGTATCGCACTGACGCAGATGACAGGATATACGAGAGAGCAGTTTGCCGTGATTCATCCTCACGGCGCGGTCGGAGAGAGACTCCTAAAGCATCTGGACTGACAACAGGGAGGTTGACGGACAATGAAAATGTATGATACACCGCAGCCGGTGGAGCGTTATCTGAATGTTGAACTGGAGTGTGATTGCGGGAGAACCCATTTTGCACCGATCAAAGCGATCAACATCAGCAGCGGAGCACTGGAAAGCCTTCCGGGCTATGTTGCAGAATACGGTTATGCAAAGCCGTATATTCTGTGTGACAAAATCACTTTTGAAATTGCCGGGAAACGCTGTGAAGAACTGTTGAAAAAAGCCGGCTTTCAGCCATCGGTCCTGATTATTCGGCACATGGGCTTTGATGAAGCAACACTCGGCGAAATTGTGCTCAATAAACCGGATGATTGCGATCTGATGATTGGTGTCGGTACAGGCTCGATCACGGATATGCTGCGCTTTTCAAGCTTTAAACTCGGCCTGCCATGTTTTACGGTTGCAACCGGGGCACCGATGGATGGCTTTTCCGCCTCTGTCGGAATTATGAATGTCAACAATCTGAAAGCAACGATGCCAGCCCACAGCACGGAAGTGATCATTGGGGATACAGATATCCTCAAATCTGCCCCCTATCGTATGACGATTGCCGGCTTTGCCGATCTGATCGGAAAACTCAACGCACTTGACGACTGGCACCTTGGTGCAATGATCAATGGCGATCATTATTGCAAAAAAATAGATGAGCTGGTTCAGGCTTATGTGGACGACATCCTGAAAAAAACGGATAAAATCAAAGCGCGCGATCCGGAGGCAATCGGGGATGTAATGAATGCCCTTCTGCTGACTGGTGCAACAATCAGCCTTTATGGGAATTCACGCCCGATTTCCGGAGGCGAACACCACATGTCCCACTACTGGGAAGTGCTGGGTGAACAGCGCGGGAAACAGTATGCCATGCATGGAGAACAGGTTGCCGTCGGCACGGTTATGGCACTATCTGTGGTGGAAGAACTCTCCCGACTGCAGCCCGATTTTGAAAAAGCCAGAGAAGCGGCGAAACAGTTTGACTATGATGCCTGGGAAGCAAATATCCGCAGGACCTATGGCAATGCAGCGGATGCGATTGTAGATTTGGAGAAATCTTCAGGTAAGAATGATCCGGTACGCTGGCTGCAAAGGCTTGAAGTCATTGAGGAGAAATGGCCTGAAATACAGGGCATGCTGAAAAAAGTATATCCGGCGCAGGAACTCAGAAGACTGCTGAAGGATCTTGGCTGTCCCTGCGATCCGAAGGATATCGGCATCACGGAATCTGTCCTGAAAGACACATTTATGGTTTGCAAAGAGACGCGCAACCGCTATACCTGCTATCAGCTGGCCTGGGATCTGGATGTGATATCGGAGATCTCTGATAAAATCATCGCAGAGTTAAAGCAGAAGAACGCAATATAGAAATCAGAACAGAAAGGAAGCTGCTTATGAGAAAAAAGCTGTTGACTGCTCTGCTCATCGTTGCTTTTGCCGCTGCACTGGCCGTATCCTGCCTTTCCCCTGCACTGGCAGTTTTCGTTGAGGAGAACGGTTGGTACGACTCTAAGGAAGAGGTCGCGCTCTATCTCCACACGTTCGGCCATCTTCCTTCAAATTATGTGACGAAACGTGAAGCAAGATCAGCCGGATGGGAAAACGGGTCTGTGGAAAAATATTTCCCCGGCTGCAGTATCGGCGGAGATGTTTTTCAGAATCGGGAAGGCCTGTTGCCTAAATCCCCCGGACGTACCTATTATGAATGCGATATCGACACGGCCGGTCAGAAAAGCCGTGGGGCAAAGCGAATCATTTTCTCCGATGACGGTCTGATTTACTATACGGACGATCGCTATGAATCTTTTTCTCTGCTCTATGATGGAAAAGACGCTTCGGAAGTCTCTGTTGTGGAGGATGGCTGGTACGATTCAAAGGAAGAAGTTGCGCTATACATCCATACATTTGGCTGCCTGCCGTCAAATTATGTAACAAAGGGCGAAGCCAGAAAATCCGGATGGGAGGGCGGTTCCCTGGAGCAGTTTTATCCCGGTTGCAGTATCGGGGGAGATGTCTTTCGGAATCTGGAGGGACAGCTTCCGATAGCACGCGGGCGCACCTATTATGAGTGTGATATTGATACCGCGGGACAGAAAAGCCGAGGAGCGAAGCGGATCATTTTTTCCAATGACGGTCTGATCTACTACACAAATGACCATTATG
>JAGCAN010000190.1 GCA_017652685.1 Oscillospiraceae bacterium | reverse complement strand
TACCATCCTTCAAAGACATAGCCGTTCCGGCTAATATTCTGCAGGACTACGGTTTCTGTTGAACTGTAAGTGGTTGGATTCGGGTTTATGTCAGAAGCAGTAACATTCCGATAATTGATCCGATACGTTATGGGCGTCCATTGCGCATACAAAGTGACTACTGCGCCGTTTTCTGATGAAAGGGAGTTGATACGCGCGCGGTTAACATAACTCAATCCAGATCCGTCTGGTGCTGTGTTCCATCCGGCGAAGCCATATCCTGTGCGTTTAAAAGCATTGTTTCGGAGAGAATAGCTGCGCCCACAGATACATCCGCTAAGGGCATCCATTGATCCCGTTCCACCGTTTGCATCAAATTCAACAGTGTAGGAATATGGCGACCATTTTGCATAAAGTGTGAGATTGCCGGAAGTACCATGAGGAATAGAAGTAATGGCATTGGAACAACGGGAGTCTGTATACCATCCACCGAATACATTTCCAGCCCGACTGAGCCCGGAAAGGGGGATAGTTGGATCGTCTGCCGAGTATAGGGCAGGATTGCTGTTCCCGTCGGACTCCAGGACATTCCTGTATGTAATCCGATATTGCACGGGAGACCATTGTGCGTAGAGCGTCAGTATTGCCCCGTCTCCGGATGTGAAATTGGCCTGGCGTGCTCGGTTGCTGTATGTGACACCGTTTCCATTGGGGGAAGTGTTCCATCCGGTAAAAGTATAACCTGTTCTGCGGAAAGCATTGGAAGTAAGCGTAACGGTGTTCCCGTACTGACGGTTCTCCAGTGGTCTCATAGTCCCGGAAGTTGCGCCGTTCCCGTCAAATACAATGCTATACTGATGTGCGGTCCAAACGGCGTATAGAGTAACAGTTGCTCCGTTTGTTGTGGTCAGATTAGAGAAGGAAGCACAATCCTGATAAGTAACCTTTCCTCGTGCAGACACCGCCCAACCTGCGAAACGGAAGCCGTCCCTTGTAAAAGTGCAGGCGGGAAGTGTGTAGGTTTCTCCATAGTTTCGGAGCCCACCGAGAGAAGACATATCGCCGACTCCTCCATTGGCGTCAAAGACAACTACATAAGCATTCGTCGACCAAACCGCATAGAGCGTTACGGTTTCGCCTGCAGAAGCAGTCAGGTTCATGACACTCTGACGGTCAGCATACTCATAAGCTGATGCAGAAGGATTGGTAGACCATCCTACGAAGGCTGAGCCGTCTTTTCGGAAGGAATTGGCAGTCAGAACTGCCTGCCGGTCATATGTCATGGCTTGTGTGCGCTGGCTGCCGCTGCCTCCATTCGGATCAAAGACAACTGTATAGGTGTTTGCTTTCCACTTGGCATAAAGTGTAAGATCGCCCGTAAAATCGGAAGTTATTTTGGAAATCGGGGTTCCGGACAGAGAGGACGTTTTGTGCCAACCTTCAAAAGTGTACCCTGAGCGGTTTGGAGCTTTAAGCTCAATATCAGAAGCTCCGGCAGTAAAGGAAGTCGGATTGCCTGCCGCATTGATTCCGCCATTGCATTCATACAGGATCTGACAAGAGAGAGATTCACCGCACCTTGCACATTGACCGTTGGCGTAGTTATGGCCGAGAGCTTTTACAGCAAGAGCTTCCGGTGTGACAGGGTTATTATGGTCTTTTGCAAGAAAGATCTTTCCGCACTCTTCACAAGTCCAATAGGCCAGCGATCCATCGGTGATGCAGGTTGCTGGAACTGCCTGGTGGAAAGTGAGAGCTGTATGTGTTTCTTCTCCGGGATCAGCAGAGTCTTCAGAATAATCTGAATCTGGAACAGGATAGGAGGAACTGAAAGAAGCACTGCTGAATTTGTCCCCTTTGCTGGAAATACCATTTTGCTTATGGTTTTTCAGCCACCAGGTATTTCCTCTCAGAAAATAGAGATAATTGGATCTTCCTGCGTCCCATGTTGCGTCAAGATGATAATACTTATTCCCTAAATGAACAATGTTCCAGGCGTGTAGCATTTGCTTGCTGTCAATGACGCGAGTATTGATGCCGGCTTCGAGACAGAGACGATAGAAAGCAACAGAATAGCCCTGGCATACGGCTGTCCCCTGTACGAGAGCAGCATAACCAGTATACTTCAGAGTATAAGAACCATTGCTGGCGTGGGCATTGTCATAGGTAACATGAGTACAGAGATAGTCATAGATTGCCTTGACTTTCTGGTAATCTGTTTTGCCGGAGAGACTGAGCTGCCTGAGAACAGAATTCACGGCATTGGTCATTTCGTTTTCCTGTGCTGCAGTAGTATAATAAAGTGGAGCGTAATTAAAAAGATAGGAATACTGTCCTGATCCATCCAGCTTTACAGGGCCTGCACCAGTGGCATTATATCCGCCAAATTCATAAAGCAGATAATCGCCCTCCGTCGGTACACCGGTATGCGAAACGGCATTGGAATAAATGTTTGAACAAAGTGTATTCCAGTCGATTTCTTCAGAAGACTGGTAGTAGATCTTTATTTCTGCTTTTCGGGAGGTCATGGCGGTTTTCAGCGCTGTTCCGGCAGAAGATGTGTCTTTATAAAAAGTATCAGCGGAAGAGAAAACAGAACTTGGAGATGCCTGAAAGGTTGCGGAAAAGCTTGCCTGATTGCCGGTGTTGGCATCAACATAGTCTGCAATGGCATCGCCTATCTGCTGAAGCAGGCCGGCGCACTCTTCCGGGGTTGTGGATGCATCTGGAATATCAACCGTATCCACAACTGCAGAGTATATGGGATTAACCATCGTGACGGAATGGAGTTGCATTTCAACAACCTGATCCATGACCGGCGCTGTTGCAGTCAGAACAACATCAAACTTTTGCTCCGGTTTGTCCCATTCAACCATAAAGGGGGTATAGTCGATGGTCTCAAAATTTCCATTTTCATCCTGATAGTAATATGCATAAATGCCAGGCGAGAGGTAATAAATATTATAATATGGCAGCAATGTAGCCGGATCAATGTATGGATCCATTTTCTGCCAGTCTGAATTATAAACCTGAAGACCGGAAAGATTCTCTGACTGTTCGCAAGGGAACAGAACCTTTACAAGTGAGTATATCTTTACACCGTCTGCCTCTGCCAGAATCTCAGGGGAAGGGAATGAAACCGGAATAGATGTTGCATTTTCATCAGATTCGTCATTTTCCGCTGCGACGGTTGATGACGGACTTTCTAAGCCGGAAACCAGTTCTGACGTTGTTTCGGAAGTCGGCCCAGGTGTTGGGGCAGAAACAGACTCTGCCGCCGGTTCAGGAATAGATGTGGCATCCGGGGCCGGACTGGGAGTAATCTCAGGCGACGGAGCAGAGGTGACATTTGGCTCAGAGGGTGCGGAAACCGCCGTCTCGGAAGTCAGCTCTGAGGCGGAAAGCTGGAGGTTTCCTATTGGCTCTAATGATTCAGAGGCTTCGCCTGTCCCATCGCTGGTTATAGCCAAAGCAGAAACCTGTACCAGTGATAAACACATGGCAAGAACAAGAAAGATAGTGAGCCATCTTTTGAGAATCATCGTCGACTTCCTCCAGGGATAATGAGTTTATAATGAAACAGAAGCATGTTCAGATAATAAGCCTATTTTCAGCATAAATACTATACATCAGATGTAATCATTTTGCAATAAATTTTTCTAATTAGCAAAAATTTATTTACAAAATAGAATTAAATAATAAGGATTAAAAGAAAAATCCCATCCGGGGGTTCCGAAATCAGAGTATTCATGATATAATATTATTCATCATTTAAGCAGATTCAATTTGGAAAGGCAGCAGAAAATGCACAACGAAGAGATCTATTATCATGAACATGGAGACGGAGTTATTCACAGCCATACAGTGCTTCATGATGAGAAGGAAGAATCTCATAGGCATGATCATCCGCATGTACATACCCAGACGAAAGTGGTTGTAAACCGGCTGGCAAGAGCAATTGGACATCTGGAGCATGTAAAGCGGATGGTGGAGGATGGAAGAGATTGTACGGAAGTTCTCGTTCAGCTTGCGGCGGTACGATCAGCATTAAACAATACTGCAAAAATAATCATCAAAGACCATATCGAACATTGTATTACCGATGTGGATGGCGGAAAGAATGAAAGCCTGAAAGAACTGAACGAAGCAATTGATAAGTTCATATAAACAAAAGCAGACCTGCAAACTCCCAAGGAAGTGATGCAGGTCTGTTTATTTCTGTTTGAGGATCGTGGCAGTCAGGCGTAGCTGTGCACACCGGGAAGAAAAGTATTTACACCAACATAGGTAAACATGACACAGATAAAGCCTATGACCGCAAAAACAGCAGCAGATTTACCTTCCCATCTGCGGCGTATGCGGAGATGGAGATAAATGGCATAAACGATCCAGGTCACCAGCGACCAGGTCTCCTTCGGATCCCATGACCAATAGCTGCCCCAGGCACGCTCTGCCCAGATGGCTCCCGTGACAATGGTGAAAGTGAGAAACAGGAGGCCGAGAGCGACGCTTCGGTAGCTGATGGTATCAAGTTTTTCACGATTCGGGATATGTTGATCGAGAAAGCCCTTTTCTTTCAATCTGTCGCGCAGAAGAAAGATGATGGACAAAACAAACGAGACCCCGAAAGATCCATAGGCGATAATTGCCGTGGAAACGTGAAACCCCAGCCAGTTGCTGCGCAGTGCCGGCATCAGCTCCCGCACTTCCTTGCTCTGCATAGCTGCATAGCCGATCATGAGAAAGATAACCGGAGCGGCGAAAGCACCGAGCACAGGAAAATGAAAACGAATGACAAAGATAAGGCTGACAAGGCAGAGCCCCCAGGCAAAACAGGTGGCAAACTCATACTGGTTTGTAAGAGGTAAACGTCCAGCACCGATCCCCCTGCAGATGAGGGCTGCTGTGTGCAGCACGAATCCGAACGCCTGCAGAAGAACTGCAATTCTGGAAAGAGCATCGCGCTTGATGGCAATATAAATAAAATAAAGGATCATCGCAGCGAAGTATAAAAGCATGACGATGGTGAAAAGGGTGTTTTCAGCCTGAAGCATATGAGAGTTCTCCTTTCAGGAGCTGCCGGATTGTGCAGCCCTTTCAAATTTTTCCTTAAACAGCAATCCACCTTTCGGGCTGCTGCCATAGACGGTCCACATGCCGGAGTCTTCTTTCACAGCCCAGACGCGGAACGGCTGAATATAAAAAGCAAGCACGAGACCGAGCATTGTGACGATTCCACCGAGGAAAGCCAGCCAGGTAAAAGAATCCTTTTTGACCTGAATGAGCGTGTAAGGCTGCGGTTCGGAAAATACGACCGTGTATTCATCAATGGTCAGCTCCTCGTTGTCCATAAGAACATTCATGCCAAGAATCTGCTCCTGATAATATACGGAATAGAGGGTTGCCGGGTTATTGATTTGCCCGGAAAGGGTCTGAGGGCCGATGCCGGGGATGAGCACATAGTCAGGATAAAAAGCGTTGAAATAAATAACCAGATCGGGTTTATCAGAAATGCGAAGATATTCACCGGCACAGAGGACTTCATTTTGCAGGAATTCGCCGTTTTCAGTGACGGTTACAAGCTCTGCCCATCCGGTGGAATTCTGGTAAAACTTCCAGCCAAAAAGGGTTGCGGGATAATTGACACTGGCGGATGCACTTTGTAGTCCGCCGCTTTTTGTATCGTGCACAGTGAGGTCAGCGGTATACTGTTCCACGGTGTCGTCATCCCGAAGTTCAACGCGGAAGTCATCAATCGTCAGGATAAGACCAGAATCTCCGACAGGCTTGCTTTGACCTGGGATGCCGTAAACGGTTTCCTGCTGCTGCGTGATCTGGCCCAGGCTGAAGCCGGCAATCAGAAAGAGAATTCCAAGATGACAGACCCAGGCGCCCCATAAGCCGAGGCTGTTTTTGGAAGCATAAAGTATCTGCCGCCCGTCCTCAGATGTGCCATCGATGGGAGAAAGCCGGAGATGACGAAAGACGGCATAGGGATCAGATACGTTTGGTTCTAAACAGGATGCATTTTGTGAGAGACGAGGAGGAGAAGAATGCGCGTTGACTCGCTGCAGGAGCTGCGGGAGGCGGAAGATGTTGCAGAACAGGAGATTCAGGCAGAGAAAGCCAGTAATCAGCAGGAACCACCAGCTGTGGAAAGCATCGTCGAGGTGGAAAGCGATGATCAGGGCGGCTGTACGCTCGGAATAGTGCTGTGCGTACCAGGAATAAGACTGGCCTTGCGTTACAAAACTTGCAACAGAACATGCTGTCGCCAGAATAATAAGCAGGAGAATGGCAAACTGCATAGATGAGAGGAATTTGCCTATTTTTTTGAGTGACATATAGTTACCTCGCAGTTGATGCGGTGAAGAAGCTTGCGGCTGACGGCTGACAGAAAAAGCAGAAGGAAGCGGATATAAAACCGCTTCCTTCTGCTTTGACAGACGAGTTGTTTGTTCAGCCTGTTTTGTGCGGTTCCTTGTTGGAATTATAACACAAGACGGAGAGTTATTGCAACTCTTTATGTGCCGAGGAGAGCCAGTGCCTCATCGATTTTTGCCTCAGAGATATCCAGGCAGGAGAAGGAAAGCTCAGAATTGTGGGCACCTTCAGAGTTCTCTACGTAGCAGAAATCAAAGAACCACTGTGCTTCACGATGCAGTTTGCGTACGGCATCGAGTTCCTGCTCACTCATCCTGCCATCAGAGACAGCCTTTGCCAATGTATCCTTGAGCTCGGAAAGCTTGTTGCCAACTTCCGTTTCTCTTGCGGTGACGCGGTCCTGCAGACGGCGAACCATATTCACCACGTCTACGTCAGCGTGGCATTCCGCACAGGAGGCAAGAAGCGACTCGTTCTCCAGTGGGCTGGAGAGATAATGACTGTGATAAATGGTACCGTCATCCGCCTGTTCAACAGCCATGTGACAGTCAGCACAGTTGAGCACGGCAGCATGTTTGCCCTGCAGGAAGGTCTCGAGCTCGGGATGCTGTGCTTTCAGCATCTTAGTGCCAGTGGCTTCCTGAACCCAGTCGTAGAAATCAAAGGAATCATAATAAGCGAGGATCGCATCCGGGCTCATGCCAGCCACATCGTGATAAGGCATCATGGTTTCTTTGTCTGCAGGTGTAAAGTAATACTCAATATGACACTGTCCGCAGGACATGGTTGCCGGATCAATTTCATTGACGGTGCTGCCGAGTGCCTTTTTGACATAGGAATGGGTGATCTCGAGTTTTCCGGCATTCCCCGCGCTGTTTGCATGGCAGGTGTAGCAGCTGATGTCTTCTTCCATCATGCCCAGCACTTCGTCGAAACCCATGGTGTAGACACCGACACCCTGATCGTTAACAAGCTTGGTAAAATTTGGCGTTTTGCAGGTCAGGCAATTGGCCATCGGGTGCGGGCGCTGCGTTTTTGCAACATCGGCGAGCGTATATTCATGCCCCCGGGCACTGCCATAATCTTTGGCGAAACCGTAGCCTTCGTAAATGTTGGTGAGATATGGATCCTGTTCCAGATAATCAGTGATGTAGCTGTTTTTATCATTTCCCTGCATGGAGGTTACAATATACGGATAGGCTTCAGCCCAGTCAGATGCATTAACCGTACCATCCTTTGAGGTGGCTTCCGGAGTATCCACATGCAGGTACGTAATGTCAGAACGGGTGAGAGGGCCGAGACCTCCGCGGTTTTTCAGATGATACATCATGTCTCCCCCGACAAGCCCGCTCAGAAAGCAGACAGCCAGGACGAGAAGTACAACGGAGACAATCACCTTGTATAATTTCAGTTTTTCCATTTTCAGTTCCTCATTTCAGCAGCCGGTTCAGACAGAGGCTTCCGGTTTGTTCCTGACGAAAGGAAGCGTGATGACCTTTGCAGGGCACTTTTCAGCGCACTTGCCGCACTGAATACAGTTTTCATAGGTAATGCGAGCAAGATTGTTATCCACATGAATGGCATCGTGTTCACACTGCCGCTGGCACATGCCACAACCAATGCACCCAGCAGTACAGACTTTTTTGACGAGGGGGCCTTTGTCCCTGTTGGAACACTGAACGAAGACGTGCTTATCCGCAGGAACAAGATCGATCAGACCACGGGGGCAGGCTTTTGCGCAAAGGCCACAGCCAACACACTTCATGCGGTTCACAACCGCAACGCCGTTGATGACATGAATCGCATCATGCGGGCAGGCTGTTACGCATGAGCCGAAGCCGAGACATCCAAAGCCGCATTCCGTGACCGGAATGCCTGCAAGCACGGCACTGCGGCAATCCTGAATGCCGACGTAATTTCCCTGGTTATGGGTTACGTCGCAGGTCCCTTTGCACTGAACGAAGGCAACTTTTCGTTCCACATCGCCGGCGGTCGTGCCCATGATTTCTGCAACCTTTGCAGCAACTGGGGCACCGCCCACCGGACAGCCGTTTACCGGAGCCTGCCCGGAAACAATGGCAGCGGCCATGGCGTCACACCCTGCAAAGCCGCAGGCACCACAGTTGTTTCCGGGGAGACATTCGCGTACGGCAGTTTCACGCTCGTCAACCTCGACATAGAATTTCTTGCCGGTATAAACCAGGCCATATCCGACGACAATGCCGACGATTGTGATGACAAGAGTTGTAAGCAGAATAATCATAAAGCCCCTCCTATCAGAAATTCAGACTTGAGAAGCCCATGAAAGCAATAGACATCAAAGCGGCGGAGATGAGCACGATGGGAGCGCCGCGCAGGGGAGCGGGAATGTCTTCTTCATGGATTCTGGAACGAATGCTGGCCAGCAGAACAATTGCAATGGTATAGCCGACAGCCGTGCCAAATCCGCAGAGGACACTCTGGATGAAATTGTATCCGTTCTGGACATTAGTCAATGCGACGCCGAGAACAGCACAGTTTGTAGTAATCAGCGGGAGGAAGATACCAAGTGCCTTGTAGATAGCGGGAGACGTCTTTTTCAGGAACATTTCCACAATCTGAACCAGGGCTGCGATGACAAGAATAAAGACAATAGTCTTCATAAAGTCCATCCCCAGAGGGGCGAGGATATAGTCATACAACAGGCTGGCAACGGCGGAAGCAATTGTTATAACAAAAATAACTGCGACACCCAGACTGGCGGAAGCTTTGATCTGCTTGGAAACGCCAAGGAAAGAACAGATACCGAGAAACTGATTAAGAACGACATTATTGATGAGCGCGCTTGTGATGACAATCAGGATCAGGCTTTTCACTTATCGTCGCCCCCTTCCGCTTTTTCACAACGGGAAGCACAGGCGCTGCAGCATCCGTCACAGCTGCTTTCCACAAGCTTCCTTTGCCTTGTTTTAATGCCTATTGCATTCATGATCATGATAATGAATGCAATGACCAAAAATGCTCCGGGAGGCTGGACAAAAATGCCGATCGGTTCAAAACCAGCGGGCATCACGTTGGCACCGAACAAAGTCCCGTTGCCGATGAGCTCGCGGAGAGCGCCGGCGATTGTCAGTGCGATGGTGAAACCAAGGCCCATACCTAGGCCATCCATCGCGGAGACACCGGGTTCGTTTTTGTTGGCATAGGCTTCCGCGCGGCCTAGGATGATGCAGTTAACGACGATCAGAGGAATGTAGATGCCGAGAGCCTCATACAAGGAAGGGAGATAGGCTTCAATCAGCAACTCAGTCACTGTGACAAGAGAAGCAACAATGACAATATAAGCCGGAAGACGGACTTCATCGGGAATTGCTTTACGCAGGATGGAAATAACCACATTGGAAAGGATCAAAACTGCAGTTGTGGAAAGCCCCATGCCGATACCGTTAATAGCCCGGGTGGAAACCGCCAACGTAGGGCACATTCCGAGCATCAGAATCATGGTCGGATTTTCTTTGATGATGCCGTTATAAAGGCGTTCAAGATATTTATTCATCTTCACATCGCTCCCTTCACAACAGATTGATAGAAGTCGAGGGCGGCGTTCACAGCATTGATGACTGCACCGGATGTGGTGGATGCACCTGAGACAGAGTCAATCTCGTTATCGGCTGTAGAACCGCCGGCTTTGTTCATCGTGAACTTAGCCACTGATTTACCGTTGAACTGATCTTTGAAAGCAGGTTCATCGACACGCATACCCATACCCGGGGTTTCATTGAGCTCTGTAAAGGAAATGCCGGTTACAGTTCCACTGCTGTCGATGCCGACAGAAAGAGTAACATTGCCATCAAAACCATCGGCACTTGTCACGCTGATTGCATGACCGACAAGGGATCCGCTTTCGTCTTTCCCGGCGACAACCTGTTTAATGGTTGCGCGGCCAAAAGCTGTGCCGTAAACTGCGCCATCAAGTTCCTCCAGTGCTTTGTCGGCTGCGGGATCACTTTCGAAAGAAACAGCATCCGGAAGAACAGCCTGGAAGGATGCAGCATTTGCTGCCCACTTCTGAGCGTCAATGGTGTCTTTAGTCATGGCATAGACACCGCTGAGAGCAGCGCCTGCGATGAGGGCGATTACCGTGAGCACAAGAACAGGCCTCGGGACGAGATCTTTAACGGATTTCTTTGCCTGTACAGCTCCGCTGCGGGATGCGATTCCTTTTTTGGTATAAGCGAACGGTTTCGGATAGACAAACATGTCAATGAGAGGAACGAAGAGGTTGCCGATGATGATCGAGTAGCTGAAAGAATCCGATGCACCGCTTTTCAGGCGGAAGAGACCGCCGAGCACACCGATGATGATGCCGTAAACCATCTGACCGAGTTTGCTGACAGGAGACGTTGCATAGTCGGATGCCATGAAGAATGCACCCATGACAACGCCACCCCCGCAGATATGAGCAGCAAGGAATTTCGGGTCGAAGCCCTGGCCACCGAAGATCCCGACAAAGAGAGCAAAGGAGGCAAGTACAGAGAAGCAGATTTCACCGTGAATGATGTCCATGGCCCACAGGACGAGGCCACCGAGCAGCATGCATGCGGTGGAGCTCCCAATGACGTCATTCGGGACACCGAGGAACATCTTCGTGACGTTTACGGCTTTGCCTTCCATCAACATGGCAACCGGAGTTGCACTGGAAACACCGTCAACCGCATAGGTAGTCATGAGAGTGCCGAAGGAGATCAGCAGGAAGCATCTCGCTGCAAGCGCAGGGTTGACGAAGTTCTTTCCAAGACCGCCGAAGCAGCACTTTACTACCAGAATGGCGAAGACGGAGCCCAGAATCGGGATGAAAAGAGGAACACTGGGAGGTAGCGTGAGGGCAAGCATCAGGCCGGTGACAACTGCGCTTCCGTCCAGCCAGGTGTCGGGCTTTTCTGCGAAGTAATCAAAAATGAACTCCGTCAGGACAGCTGTGGCGACAGAACACAGAACCACATAAAAAGCATGAAGCCCGTTCATCGCGATGCCTACGACAGTTGCAGGAACCAGGGAGAGAATGACAGCGCGCATGATGAACCTGGTTGTCCATCTGTCCCTGACATGTGGCACGGGTGAGATATTCAGTATGGTATTCATTTTTTCCCTCCCGCTTCTGCTCGTTTCTGCGCCAGAATTTCAGCTTTTGTACGCATAAACGTCTGTGTTAAAGGCCTTTTGGCCGGGCAGATATAACTGCAGCAACCGCACTGGATACACTCAAGCCCGTAGAGCTTTTTCTCGTAACGCTCGAGATCACCAGCCTGAACGGCATCGGCCAGCATCTGCGGCAGGAGCCCCACGGGGCAGACGGTTGTGCACCTCCCGCAACGGAGACAGGACGTCATCAACGTATTGGCAACTTCGCTTTCATCCACCGTGACAAGAGCAACGCCGCTGCTGGTTTTCTGGACCGGAACATCAAGATTGGGAATGGCAATACCCATGATCGGTCCGCCGACGATGGCCTTTTTCACTTCTACGCCTTCTTTCAGGCCGCCGGCGGCTTCAATCAGATCCGCAAAGCTTACCCCATCGCGCACGATATAGTTGCCGGGGGTTTTCACAGCGTCGCCTGTGAGCGTGAAGGTATGGGTAAAGAGCGGTTCGCGATAAACGACGGCACGGTCAATCGCATAGATGGTACCAACACTCTGTACGATGCAGCCGACGTCAGCCGGAAGCATGGAAGAAGGGTAATTGATCCCGGCTACGGTTTCAATCAGCATCTTTTCTCCGCCCTGACCATATTTCGTTTTTGCTGCGAGGACGGAAATCCTGTCGTTTGCGGCAGAAGCCTTCTGCATCGCTGCAATTGCTTCGGGCTTGTTGTCTTCAATGACTACAACGCCCTGGGCATTCGGGAAAAGGCGAAGCATCAGTGAAAAACCTTCGATAATGGCATCAGCCTGGGAACGCATAAGCTGATCGATCCCGGTGAGATAAGGCTCACACTCTGAACCGTTAGCGATGACAAATCGGATCGCCTCGGGATTCTTCGGAGAAAGCTTCACATGAGTGGGGAAGCCTGCACCGCCTAAACCGACAATTCCGGCATCCCGAATCCGTTGAATGATTTCCTCTCTGGTAATGCTGGAAATGTCCTGCTTTTCACAAATACCTTCCAGACAAGTGTATTGTTCGTCATTGTCAATGATG
>JAGCAN010000189.1 GCA_017652685.1 Oscillospiraceae bacterium | reverse complement strand
TGAGCTATCTCGGCTCTGAGTGCGACACTTATTATGGAGAAGCCCTTGCTATTGTGGAGGTTGAGGACGATGTAACCTTAACAGCCGAGAGCAGTTACGGCAACTGTGAGGTTACAGTCCACGCCGGGTAAAGAACAGAAAAAAGACATTCGTTGACATAGATCCTTATTTTCAATATAATAACACCAGAGTTCAAAATACCGGAGAGTCAGAAAGGATTTCATCCATGGAAGCAAAAAAACGCATGAGCAACAAAGCCTTTGGCAGGCTGTGGTACACAATTCTTGCCCTTTTGCTGATTGTGACCCTGGTGGCAAACTATTTTGCCATGAAGTACACCACCATCATTACCCGCTCTCTCGGGCATACCACAACAAAGGTTGTGACTACCGCAGAGGGTTCTGGGGATAACCAGTATTTCAAGAGTGATTTTGCCAGCCATGACGAGCTTGTTGCCCACCAGACGGAGTTCAGCAAACAGCTGGTTGCGGAAGGCGTTGTTCTGCTGCGCAACGAAGGCAACGTTCTCCCGCTTGAGAGCGGAAAGAAAATCAGTCTCTTCGGCATCGGTTCTGTTAAATTCCTCTACGGAGGGCTCGGATCGGGTGCCATTGACACTTCAAAATGCATGAGCCTCAAAGATGCACTCGAAGCAGAAGGGTTCCAGGTCAACCCGACGCTTTACAAAGCCTATGCCGATTCCAAAGCAAAGGTTGGTAAGGAAGACTCTCCTTCCGCTTACATGTCTTCGGTTGAGGCATCCTTCAAAGAGTATGGCGATGCTGCCCTGATTATCATTTCCCGCAACGGTGCGGAAGCGCAGGATATGAAGACGGAGCTGCTCTCTCTCAGCAAGGAAGAGAAGGAGCTCGTGGAATACGTCAACGAAACCTTTGAAGATGTTATCGTTCTCCTCAATATTCCGAACCCCATTGAATTAGGCTGGATGGAAGAGCTTGACAACATCAAAGGCTGCCTCTGGGTCGGCTATCCCGGGCAGGAAGGGATTTCCTCCATCGCGAAGGTGATCTCCGGCGAATTCAACCCCTCCGGCCGCCTGGTGGATACCTATGCGTATGATGCGCTGAGTGCACCGGCTTCCCAGATCTTTGATTACGGTGAATTCACAAATACCAATAACGAAAAAGGTCCCAAAAATGCCTTCACCATTTACGGGGAGAGCATTTATATCGGTTACCGCTATTATGAGACGCGTTATGAAGACACAGTGCTCAGCCTGGGCAATGCCGGCGACTATGATTATACTGCACAGGTACAGTATCCCTTCGGTTACGGCCTGAGCTATACGGATTTCTCCTACAGTGATTATTCTCTTACGGAAAACGGGGATGCTTTCACAGCGCAGGTCACGGTCACAAACAACGGGTCGACAGCGGGAAAGGATGTTGTAGAAATCTATATGCAGTCTCCCTATACGGAATATGACCGCACAAATCTCGTTGAGAAGTCTGCTGTTGAGCTCTGCGGTTTTGCCAAGACGAGCGAGATCGCTCCGGGAGCAAGTGAAACTGTCACCATCAGTATCCCGAAGGAAACGATGCGCGCTTATGACTATACAAATGCCAGAACCTACATTGTAGATGAGGGCACCTATTACTTTGCTGTGGGTTCCGATGCACACAAAGCGCTCAATAATATTCTCGCTGCGAAGGGTTATTCCGTTGCAGACGGGATGGATGCGGAAGGTGATGCGTCTCTGGTCGGTACCTTCGAGCAGAAAGAGTTTGACAAAACTACTTACGCAAAAGATTCCGTCACCGGCACGGAGATTACCAACCGCTTTGACAACGGCAGCTATACGTATTACGACGCCAACTATGTCTACCTCACCCGGAATGACTGGGAGGGTACATGGCCGCAGAAGATCGGAGAACCGAACAAGAAAGGCCTCTATCAGACCGAAGCTACGGAAGATTTTATAGCCATCAGCCAGCGGAATATCTTTGAGGAAAATCCTGACGCAGTGATGCCCGTAACAGGCTCCGGCCAGAATATCAATCTCATTACCATGCGAGGAAAAGCGTGGGATGACGAAGGCTGGGATGCCATCCTTGACTGCCTGACGGTACCTGAGATGGTGGAAATGGTACGTCTCGGCGGCTGGCAGACGATGGCAATCAACAGCATCAGCAAACCGATGTCTTCCGATCAGGATGGCCCTGCCGGCATTTCCGGTGAGCTGATCATGAGCAATGTCGATACGATGGGCTATCCGAACCAGGAGATGCTCGCAGCAACGTGGAATGCGGAACTCGGGCTGGAATTCGGCCGCTGCATCGGAGAAGACGGCCTGAGTGTCGACGTGCAGGGCTGGTATGCACCCGGCGCCGGAACACACAGAACGCCGATCGGCGGACGGAACTTTGAATACTATTCCGAAGACGGTTATCTGGCGGGTGTGATCTGTGCGGCTGAAGTGGAAGGCGCTCAGAGCAAGGGTATGTACTGCTATCTCAAACACCTTGTTCTCAACGACCAGGAGCAGCGCCGCTACGGCATCTCGACCTTTGTGACGGAGCAGGCACTTCGTGAACTCTACCTCACTCCGTTTGAAATGGCGGTCAAAGATTCCGACTGCCGCGGCATGATGGCAGCGTTCAACGGAATCGGTGGAATCTGGTGCGGAGCCAACAAGGCACTGCTTACCGATGTGCTGACCAACGAATGGGGATTCCACGGCATCGTTGTGACGGACTATGCTTCTGCAAATGAGGGATATATGTTTATCGATGCGGGGCTGCAGGCAGGCTCAGACCTCTGGCTGAATACCGACTCTGAAGTTTATAAGATGGACGGCGCAGCCAACAGCCCGACGCTTGTCAATGCTCTGCGCAACGCTTCCCACGATATTCTCTATACGGTTGTCAACAGTTCCGCCATGAACGGGATTGATGAGAATGTGAAAGTAGTGAAAGTGATGCCGCAGTGGCAGACGTGGCTGATTGCTCTGGATGCTGTGCTTGCACTGGTAATCCTCGGCGGAGCGGTTCTTGTCACCAGAAGAATCAGGAAGAATAAATAAAATCACTTTCAAGATATAATAGAATTACCCCTGCAGAGATCTGTTGCGATCTTTGCAGGGGTAATTATTTGGCGTTTCTGTCGAAACAGAATCGATGTTTTCAGCTTCAGCTCTTCTCAGACAGAAGATTTACGATTTCATCCACACATTTGTCCAGACCGAGTGACGAGGTGCAGATCATCCGATCGTAATTATGCCTGTCAGCCCATTTGCGGCCCGTCACATACTCATAGCTGGTTTTCCTGCGCTTGTCCATGTCCTTGATTTTTTTCAGGGCTTCCTCTTCCGTGCAGTTTTCCATACGGCAGATCCGCTCCACTTTGAAGTCGGTATCCGCATAGAAGAAAAGGTGAAATGCTTTTGGGTTATCCCGTAGATAGTAATCGGCTCTGCGCCCTGCAATCACACAGTTTCCCTTCTCTGCCAGTTCTACGATAAATTTTCCCTGCTGGGCGAAAACAAAGTCAGCATCCTCATTTTCTCCGTTGGAAAGAATCGGGAAGGTTTCCCGGAAGATATTCCGGCGGATCAGTTTATTCTCGGCGGAAATCATAAAAGACTCTGATACCAGAAGCTTCTCTGCAATCTGAGCAATCAGTTCTTTGTCATAAAACTTAAACCCCAAGGCATCCGCAACCTTCTGGCCGATTTCATATCCGCCACTGCCGTATTCCCGGCTGATGGTGATAATGTTTTTCATCGTGAATCCTCCTTTACAGTTCTGATTTTTTGTTTTCGGTTTAACACTATTATACACAGAAACTGAGGAAAGATAAACCATTAATTAAAAATAATTCCACAGGTTTTCTGAAATAAAAAAGATTTCTTTCCGCTGTCGGATGCACTTCACTCATTTTTTGCCGGAAAGCTGCAAGAATATACGGATAAAAAGTTTACTCTTGACAGAAAAAACACCGTTCTGTATAATAATTACATAAAAATTCAATATACTCTTCTTCACCACCGGGTGGAGAGCAAAAGGGTATTCGAAGCTCCGCCGTAGGTACGGTGTGCATGGCACATTATAAGGCTGGGCTCCGGGTGCCCTTTACACTTTAAAAAGGAGAACTTACAGATGATAATCAAACCTTTTCTCGTGGAAGAATGGATGAATGCCTATGAAACCGGTGCAAAGTATAACATTGCCGAAACCTGTGTCGATTCCGTTTCCCTTCAGGAACTCTGGGAGCTTACCGGAGTAGACGGGGATGCCTTCTGGAAGGACTTCTGTCACCGCCGCCTGACGTATGGTGACATTGAAGGCCTGCCTGCTTTTCGGGAGGGGATCTGCAGCCTTTACCGTACCGTGTCTCCGGGAGAACTCATCATAACACACGGCGCGGCAGGAGCAAACCATCATATTTTCTATTCGCTTCTGGAACCTGGCGACCGTGTAGTGAGCATTATGCCGACGTATCAGCAGCTCTATTCCATACCGGAATCCTTCGGGGCGGAAGTGGCAGTTCTTCCCCTGCAGGAAGCTGACGGATACCTGCCCGATCTTAATCTGCTTCGGGAACTTGTTGTTCCTGGCACCAGGATGATCTGCATTAACAACCCCAATAATCCGACCGGTGCTCTGATGAGCAAAGACCTGCTGCTGCAGATTGTTGCAATAGCAGAATCCGTCGGAGCATATGTGCTTTGTGACGAGGTCTACCGCCATCTCACCCAGGAGGATATGTGGTGCGAGTCCATTGCGGATCTGTATGAAAAAGGCATTTCGGTCAGCAGCATGTCAAAGGTTTTCTCTCTGGCGGGGCTGAGGCTGGGCTGGATTGCCACACATGACAGGAAGGTGCTTCAATCCTGTCTTTCCCATCGGGATTATGATCTCATCAGCTGCGGGATGTTTGATGAGCGCATTGCATCCATTGCCCTGCAGCATAAGGATGTTCTGCTTCAAAGAAGCTGCTCCATCGTGCGGGAAAACCTGCAGATTCTGGATGCCTGGGTCAATTCAGAGCCAAAACTCCATTACGTGAAGCCGAAATGCGGAACAACCGCTCTCGTTTATTACGACTATCCCATCGGTTCCTATGAATTCTGCACCCGTATGTACAGCGAAACCGGTGCATTTGTCACGCCGGGGGACTGCTTTGAAGAGCCGTTCAGTATGCGTATCGGTTATGCCAGTGACAGGCAGGTCCTGGTAGATGGCCTTGCTGCCGTCAGCCGTTTTCTGAGGATTCTGGAAGGAGAGCAGGTACAATAAGGCTCAGCGCCGGGACAGCACCCGGTTTCAGATTCTTTTCGGGAAATGCGGATATCGTGTAGACGAGAGGAAGGAACTGCGCTATAATAAACGCAGATTTCGTCAATTTTGTGAAACAAAGGAGCAAAGAAAAATCATGACAAATCAGCAGGATATTTTTGGTATTATCGGAGCAATGGACAATGAAATCGCTCTCTTCCGGGAGACAATGACCGTCGAACGGACGGAGCGCTGTGCTGCAATGGATTTTTATATTGGAACGCTGGAAAACACGCCCGCTGTTCTCGTAAAGTGCGGAGTGGGAAAGGTAAATGCGGGAATCTGTGCCCAGATCCTGATCAGCCAGTTCCATGTGACAAAAATCATCAACACCGGTGTTGCCGGGGCTCTCAGCGAAAGCCTTGACATCGGAGATCTGGTCGTCTCCACGGAAGCTGTGCAGCATGATTTTGACGCGAGTGTGCTTGGCTTCGCGAAAGGTGAGATCCTGTATACCGGGATTGTGGCATTCCCGGCTGATGAGGAACTCCGCAAGAAAGTTGTTGAGGCAATTTCCGTGCTGTATCCTGACTTTTCCATCAACCAGGGTCGGATCTGCTCCGGAGACCAGTTCATTTCATCGCTGGATCAGAGGCAGAAGATTATTTCCGATTTCGGCGGTCTCTGCTGTGATATGGAAGGGGCTGCAATCGCGCAGGCCTGCTGGCTGAACGGGGTTCCCTGGGTTGTCCTTCGGGCAATCTCCGACAAGGTGGACGGAACCGGAGACGAGCAGTTTGAATCTTTTGCAGATCTTGCTGCCCATTGCTCTGCCTCGGTTGTGCTGCACATGCTGGCAGAGTAAAATGGCGTATGACTTTACTGTCCGTACCAGGCAGGATCTGATCGATGCAGTTCAGGAGTACGGCATCGTTCCGTATTTCTCCACATCTATTCCGGGTTTTTCCCTGGAGGAACACTGCCCTCCGTCCGTTCTGTTTTCCGATACCGGGGAAGATACCTGGGCTTGGAAAGGGCCTGTGATTCGTGCTACCGGATGCGCATACGGCAAGTTTTTTGAGAAAAAATCTGCCTATGTAAGCAGGGAACTATTTCTCGACCTGGCGAATTACCGGCGCGACGGCTATGATTTTGATGCACGCTATGATGACGGCCTGGCTAAATTTCAGGATAAACAGCTGTTTGACCTGATTGATGCCAATGCACCCATCCTGTCCAAGGAACTGCGCAGATCAGGCGGCTATGCCTACAGCGGAAGATGGCAGAAGACGGAAGGGATCAAAGGGTTCGACGCTTCCATAACCCGCCTGCAGGAGCAGTGCTATGTGATCATCAGTGACTTTGTTTATACTCTGGATAAACACGGAAACCAGCGCGGCTGGGGTGTTGCGGAATACAGTACCCCGGAAAAGGTAATGGGAAAAGCGTTTTCGGACCGTGTTTACCAAAGAACTCCGGCAGAGTCCGGGGAGCGGGTGCTTGCACATCTCGCAAAGCTGTTTCCGCAGGCAGCAGAGAAAGATTTAAAGCGGTTTCTGAAGTAAGCTGGCTGCTTGAAGCAAAATGCGGACCCACAGCTGCTTTTACAACGGGATAATAGGACAATACCGCCGCAGGGAGGAAGAGAGTGAAAGAGGAAAAGAGCATTATGACGGAAATATCAATCCGTGACATTTCCGATATCCAAATCGGTCAGGTTGAAAATGCGGACGCAGGAACCGGCTGTACGGTACTGATCTGTAAAAAAGGGATGCGAGCGGGAATCGATATCCGCGGCGGCGGACCGGCTTCCAGGGAGACACCGCTCCTGAATCCTCTCATGTCGGCGAAGAATATTCATGCTGTTGTACTGGCGGGGGGAAGTGCTTTCGGCCTTGGGGCGGCAAACGGTGTCATGAAATACCTGGAAGAGCAGAATATCGGCTACGATGTCGGCGTTACAAAAGTGCCGCTCGTTGTCCAATCAGACATTTTTGACCTGACAGTCGGAGATCCGTTTGTCCGGCCGGATCCGGCTATGGGTTATGAAGCGGCGAAGAGGGCTTTGGAGGCACCGAATTATTCGGACGGAAACTATGGAGCCGGCTGTGGTGCAACTGTTGGCAAATTTGCCGGGATGGAAACCTGTATGAAAACAGGGATCGGCAGCTATGCTGTTCAGATTGGTGACCTCCAGGTTGGTGCCGTTGTGGTTGTAAACGCGCTCGGAGATATCTTTGACTGGAAAACGGGCAAACAGATTGCCGGCATGCTCACGGAAGACAAGACCGCTCTTCGCAATACAGCGGATTTTATGAAGTCCAGTATCAAAGCGGTGGACAACAAATTTGTCGGCAATACAACCCTTGCAGTTCTGATCACCAATGCAGGTTTTGACAAGGCGCAGCTTTGTAAAATTGCAGGAATGGCGCAGGACGGGTATGCCAGATCCATCCATCCGGTTCATACCTCCGCCGACGGGGACAGCATTTATGCTGTTTCAATTGGAGATCTGTCAGCAGACCAGGACCTTGTCGGGACACTGGCGGCAGAGGTTGTCAGCGAAGCCATTCTCCGGGCAGCGGAACACGCCGAGAGCGCTTACGGATTCCCGTCTGCCTCGGAACTTGGGAGGTAACTATGGAAAACACAAAGCTGAATCGTATCAACGAACTGGCAGCGCTTGCCAAAATACGGGAACTGACCGCCGAGGAACTGATCGAGCGGGATGCGCTACGAAAAGAATACATTGCCGAATGGCGGCGCGGTGCAGAGCAGGTGCTGGAAAACACCTATATCCTGACTCCCGACGGAAAGAAGACAAAGCTCAAAAAGCGAGAGAAATAAACGAGATATATCGCGAAGAGAATATAGCGTGACAAAAGGACAAAATTCCAGGGAAAACAGGTGAGGGTACCCGTTTGGAATTTTGTCCTTTTGTCCTGAAGATTTATAAATTTGTGTGTAAGATCTGTCTTCCCTTCCCGTGTTATAGGGTGAGACGGAAAGGAAGTGATGCAATTGGAGGACAGTAAAATAATCAGCCTGTTTTTTGCGCGCTCTGAGATGGCTGTTGAGGAACTGGACCGGAAATACGGAAAAACCATCAGGAAGATGGCTGCCAATATTCTGAGTGATCGGCTGGATGTGGAGGAATGTGTGAACGATACTTACCTGAGGGCATGGAACAGTATTCCGCCTCAGAATCCAAACCCTCTTGTGAGCTATGTCTGTAAAATCATTCGAAATCTGGCGATTGACCGATATCATGCCAACAAGGCTGAAAAGCGTAACGGAAGCTTTGATCTGGTTCTGGAAGAGATGGAAGAGTGTATCCCATCGGAGATGAATGTGGAAACAGAGTATGAAGCAAAGGAGCTTGCCGCTGCAATCAACCGCTTTCTCTCAACCCTGAGCCGGGAAGACCGTTTTCTTTTCGTTCGTCGTTACTGGTACGGGGATTCTGTGACGGATCTTGTCGCTCTGACAAAGGGTAATGCCAACCGGATCTCTGTACGCCAGTTCCGCATCAGGGAAAAACTGAAGAAATCATTGGCGAAGGAGGGCTTTCTTGCATGAAACGGGAACTGTTGTTTAAAGCGTTCGGTGAAATCGACGAGAACTATTTCGCAGAGGCGTACCGGCCTCTTCCGGAGTATGAAGATGGCACCTGGTAATGGATTGTACTCATGAAAAAGAAACGCCTGCTTACTATTGCTTTAGCTGCTGTGCTGATGCTGGCGCT
>JAGCAN010000188.1 GCA_017652685.1 Oscillospiraceae bacterium | reverse complement strand
CCCTTGACCGCCGATGAGGCACAGTACAACATCGCCTATCCAGTGGCCGCAGCGCTTGTTTACCAAGATTTCGGCATCGCGCAGGTTCATGAAACAGCAATCCCTGACACTGACGTCGTGAAAATGATGGATAAACTATTCTTTGTTGAAGATCCGGCACTTACCGCACGCTTTCCTGCACACAGGATTTGCCGGGCAGTGATTACAACAAAAAGCGGGGAGTCGTTTACATCACCGGACTGTGAACCGCGCGGAGAAGCCTGTGAAAATATCAGCCTTGAATGGCTGTGTGAAAAATTCAGGAGAATTACAGCTCCGGTCTTTACTAAAGAGGGACAGAATTCGGTTTTGAGTATACTCTGCGGAGACGAAGATCTTCCCATAAGAGAGATTGTTCGGGAGATAAACTGTCCTGAATATCGTATTGAGCTATAGGAACAGCAAAGGATGCAAAGTGCTGACAGCAACCAGACAGAGAAGCAGGAGGAACAGAGATGCAGATCATCACAATAAGCCGACAGTTCGGCAGTGGAGGCAGAGAACTTGGAAAGCGGCTGGCAGATTATCTGGAATGGGATTACTACGACAAGGAGATTATCGAGACACTTGCAAATGAGCATGGCCTGGATGAGACCTATGTCAAGCACATGCTGAGTAATCATGGTTGGCACAATCTCCAACTCACGTATCGTAACAGTTTCGCCCATCTGACGTTTGACCCAGGTATGAAAACAACACTTCTGGTTCGCACACGGGAGATTCTTCAGGAGATTGCCGAAGCCGGGAATAACTGCATTATTGTCGGCAGAGATGCAGATATCATTTTGCAGGAGTACCATCCCTTCCGGATCTGTGTCTGTGCCGATCTGGCCTCCCGCCTCAATCGCTGTATGAAATATGAAAGCAAGAAGCCGGAGGATCAGCGGTTATCGGAGAAACAGGTCCTGCGAAATATTCGCCGGATTGACAGAAACCGTGCCCGCACCAGAGAAATCCTGACCGGGAAATCGAGAGGAGACGGCAGCACATTTGATCTGACCGTCAATGCGGGAAACTGGGATATCAGAAAACTGGTTCCAGCGACAGCAGAGTTTGCAAGGCAGTGGTTTGAACAGATATGAAAACAAGAACAGGTAAAACTGACCTTACAACGGGGACCGTGTGGAAGAAACTGCTCGTCTTTTTCCTCCCGATTGCAGCAGGCACCTGCATCCAGCAGCTTTATAACGCAGTGGATGGGATGATTGTCGGTAAATTTGTCGGTACGGTAGCACTGGCTGCTGTGGGAGGAAGTTCAGCACAGATTATCAATCTCCTGATCGGATTTTTCGTTGCAATTACTTCCGGAGCCTCTGTCGTGATTGCACAGATTTATGGAGCAGGACGTACAAAGGATGTACAAAGTGCAACGGGGAATGCCATTGCAATATTTGCCATGCTTGGGCTAGCACTGATGGGGATCGGGCTTGCCGCTTCTCCGGCAATGCTCAGAATACTGAAGACGCCGGCAGAGACGATAAAAGAAGCAGCTCTCTATCTGAGAATCTATTTTGTCGGAGTGCCGTTTATCCTGATTCTGAACATGGAATCAAATATGCTCCGTGCGGTAGGGGATTCTGTCAGCCCTTTTCTGTATATGGTAGCCGGCTGCATCACAAATATTATTCTGGATGTCTTGTTTGTGGTTATTTTTCACTGGGGAATTGCCGGGGTAGCTGCAGCTACAGTTGCAGCCCAACTGATTAACATGGTACTCCTGACAAGAAAACTGATGACGACGCAGGAGAGTTATGCTCTGAGCCTGGGGGAAATAAAGCTTAACGGCATTTATCTCTCCAATATGTTGAAGATGGGAATCCCGTCTGGTCTGCAGTCTTCTATGTATGCGGTATCCAATATGATAATCCAGGTGGCCGTAAACACGCTGGGAACCGTTGTAGTAGCATCCTGGGCAATGATATCCAAAACGGACGGTATTTACTGGGCAATCAGCAATGCACTCGGTGCGGCAATCACAAGTTTTGTCGGCCAGAACCTTGGCGCGGGGAAACCGGAACGAGCAAAAGAGTGTGTCAGACAGGGGATGACCCTTGCCATGATCATCACGGTAACGCTCAGCGGAGCTATTATGCTGGCAGCGAAGCCGCTTCTCCGGCTGTTGACGAATGACCCGGCAGTAATCAGCACTTCTTATCAAATGATGAAGTATTTTGTGCCTTTTTACTTTGCATGGACTGCAATTGAGGTAATTTCTGCCGTCCTTCGCGGCGCAGGAGACGCTGTGAACCCTGTAATCATTATCGGGTTGGGAATCTGTCTGTTCCGTATCGTGTGGATTGCGACGGTGTTTGCTGCATTCCGTTCGCTGCCGGCCCTCTGTTGGTGCTATGTGGCGTCGTGGACGGTGACGAGCACAGCGTTGATCCTCTATTACAGGCATGGCGGCTGGATCAAACGCCGGAGAATGGTGATTCACAATTGATTCTGATAGGAGAAAGGGGTTTGCTTTATTCAAGCAGAGCAACCCCTTTCCGCTGTCTTCTGGCTCGACAGGTTTCTTTTTTATGCTTTAATCACAGAATCTCAGTGAGAGAACATCGATTCTTTGTGTGTTTTTTCGAATTGACAGAAATGATTTAGAGTGGTAAAGTGTCACTACAACCGAAGCAATAATAGAGGCGCGGGCTGTATCAGTATCGGATCAGAGGTTCTCAAAAACCGGTGAGGATCTGAGAAAGGATAGGCCGCCGAAGCTGAAAGCTTTTTGAGAGGCTGGATGCTGGGCGTCAGGAGAACATCCTGCCGACTGTCGCAGAAATGCGGAGTGCTATTGTTCGCGCTGAGTTTTCTTTCATGTGGAAAGATGATGGCGGTCGAAGCACAACGCTTCGGCCAAATTTTTTACCCGAAAAGGGAAAGGAGAACCATCATGAATCACAGCATCAGACTATCAGCAATCCTTCTTCTCGCAGTATTTGTTTTCACCATGTCCGGCACGGCTTTTGCAGACGTCCCGTCAGGCGTGGAAGACGGTGTTCTTACCATTGCAATGGAATGCGCCTATGCGCCGTATAACTGGACACAGAGTGATGACTCTAACGGTGCAGTACCGATCGCCAATGTTCCCGGCTCTTTTGCAAACGGTTATGACGTTATGATCGGCAAGAAGATCTGCGAAGCGAATGGCTGGGAACTGGAAGTCATCCAGTCAGACTGGGATTCCCTCGTCCCTGGCGTTCAGACAGGTAAATTTGATGCAGTCATTGCAGGCCAGTCCATGACATCCGAACGCGCGGAACAGGTCGACTTTGCAGGCCCCTATTTCTATGCAACAATTGTCTGCCTGACCAAGGCTGACAGCCCCTATGCGAGCGCCGCCGGTCTTGCAGATCTTGCAGGAGGTTCCTGCACGGCACAGATTGCCACCATCTGGTATGATACCTGCCTGCCCCAGATCACCGGAGCAAACGTTGTCCCCGCAGCCGAGACAGCACCGGCTATGCTGATGGCGCTTGAGACCGGCATGGTTGATTTTGTCTGCACAGATATGCCGACGGCACAAGGTGCTGTTGCTGCATATCCCGATATGGTGATTCTGGATTTCTCCGGTACGGATGGCGACTTCCAGTTTACAGAACAGGAGCGTGCAGAGAATGTGAACATTGGTGTGTCGATGATGAAGGGGAACACCGTTCTGCACGAAGCGATAGACAGTGTGCTTTCCGAGATGACAGTGGACGATTTCAACAGCCTGATGGAATATGCAATTTCTGTCCAGCCCCTGAGCGAGGACTGAGAAGCAAAACAACCTGCCCAAAGGGCAGTATAACAGAGAGGGAAAAGATCCTCTTTTCCCTCTGATTTTTTATGAGAAAAACAATGGAAGGGCAATCCTATGAATAAATTTGCTCAGCTTGGTGCAGATATCGCGAAGCTTTGGCTGAAATACGGAAACTCCTATTTTGGCGGCATAAAAAACACACTGATCCTTGCGCTGGTCGGTACGGTAATCGGCTGTCTGATTGGGTTTATTTGCGGAATTCTTAATACGATTCCGTATAGTCGCAATGACAATCCGGTGAAGCGATTCTTCCTTGCACTGATTCGTGTGATTATCCGTATTTACGTTGAGGTTTTCCGTGGAACACCGATGGTGCTCCAGGCTGTATTCCTGTATTACGGGCTGCCCTATTTCACCAATAACGCAGTTAAATTTACTTCCGTCTGGGCTGCAGCTATTGTAGTCGTTTCCATTAACACGGGAGCCTACATGGCAGAATCTGTGCGGGGAGGTATTATTTCTGTGGACCCCGGCCAAACGGAAGGAGCCAAAGCCATCGGGATGACGCATGTGCAGACAATGATCAATGTAATTCTCCCGCAGGCACTTCGGAATATTATGCCGCAGATCGGGAACAATTTCATTATCAACGTGAAAGACACTTCCGTCATGTTCATCATCGGCTTCCCGGACTTCTTTGCTGCACACCGGGCAGCCGTCGGCGCAAGCTATCTGTACTTCCCTTCTGCTACGGTAGAGATGGTAGGGTATCTGACGATGACACTGGTTGCATCTCTTCTGCTGCGATGGGCTGAAAAGCGAATGGACGGCGACAGCAGCTACGAACTTGTACAGGAAGATCAGCTTGTCATGACGGCAGGAACATACAATTATCCGTCACGCCGCAGTCCGTTTGACGAGCAGAATAAGGAATATGACAAAACGGGGAAGGGAAAGGTGAACTGAAATGGAACAGCAAATCCTTCAGGTAAAACATCTTTCCAAGAGCTTCGGAAAGCAGGAAGTACTGAAAGATATTGACTTTGCAGTTAATAAAGGTGATGTAATCAGTATTCTCGGGAAATCCGGATCAGGAAAATCTACCCTTTTGCGGTGTATTAACCTGCTGGAAACGCCAAACAGCGGAGAAATTCTCTTCCATGATACCAACATGGCCGGGCGGGGGGCAAATGCAGCTTCCTATCGTGCTAAAGTGGGGATGGTGTTTCAGAGTTTCAATCTCTTCAACAATATGACAGTTCTCGAGAACTGCATCGTCGGCCAGGTAAAAGTTCTCAAAAGGAACAGAGATGAAGCACAGAGGCATGCTATGGAATTCCTCGGAAAAGTCGGCATGGCCCCGTATATTAACGCCAGACCGCGCCAGATCTCCGGAGGACAGAAACAACGGGTGGCTATTGCAAGAGCACTTGCGATGGATCCGGAAATCCTGCTTTTTGACGAGCCAACTTCTGCACTTGACCCGGAAATGGTCGGAGAAGTGCTCTCGGTTATGCGTACTATCGCTTCTGAAGGCATGACGATGCTGGTGGTAACCCATGAAATGGCTTTTGCCAGGGATGTTTCCAATCGAGTCGTCTTTATGGCAGACGGTGTGATCTGCGAACAGGGTACACCGGAACAGATATTCTCAGCACCGCAGCAGGAGAGAACAAAAGAGTTTCTCGCACGGTTTCATAACGGGTGAAGAGCATCAGGGCACTCAGCCGAAAAAGGCAGAGTGCCTTTTGTACCTGTTTCATGGTTTTCCTCCGGAATGAGAGGGGGAATTCTGTATATTATTGCCATTGTTTTTCCCCAGACGGAGTGATAAAATTTCTCAAATCAATCAATCGGAGGGATCAGAATGAAAAGCTATCAGTTACTGACAAAAGAAGAACGTGAAGCGGAACGCAGTGTGTTATTGCTTCAGTATGAAGAGGAAAAGAAAAAAGGATATAAACTGGATATGTCCCGCGGAAAACCCGCACCGGATCAGTTGGATCTGAGTATGGATAT
>JAGCAN010000187.1 GCA_017652685.1 Oscillospiraceae bacterium | reverse complement strand
TCTGGCGCGGCTAATCTGCAGTCCGTCCTTTCCCACCAGAGCATTTCCGTCACGTATGCCCCGTACATGTCGAAGATTCACCAGATAACAGCTGTTGCATTTTTCAAATCCGCATCCCGCAAGCAGTTCTTCCGCATCTTTCAGTGCTCCCCGCAAAACAATCTCTTCATCGTCGAGATGATATATAACCTGATGCCGCATCACTTCCACATAGAGGATTCGGGAGACAGGAATTTTTCTTAAATCGGTACCGGTATTGACAGCGACACTCTTTTCTTCCCTGCGAGATACCATTCTGACGATGCGATTCATTTTTGCAGAAAATGCTTCATAGCTCAGAGGCTTCAGAATATAATCCAGAGCCTGTACCTCATAGCCATTGACAGCATAGCGGGCTACATTTGTAATAAAAACCAGAATAACATGCTCATCTTTTTCACGGATGATTTCTGCAGCTTTCATCCCGTTCATCTGAGGCATCTCAATATCCAGAAAGATCACATCATAGGCTGCGCGATAGGGACTGACGATTTCTATCCCATCCTCAAATTCTGTGATTTCTATTTTATAATCGTTTTCTTCCATGTATCGCTGGAGAAAACCTTTCAGCCTGTCACGACTGCTTTTTTCATCCTCTACAATGGCTACATGGAGTTCATATAGTTTCACAGCTTCGACACCCCTTTATACAGATATGGGCTCTCTGTTTCCTTTTTATTCTACTCTGAGCTCTCTGCATTGTCAACGAATGTCTTTTTTCTGTTCTTTACACTGCGTGGACTGTAACCTCACAGGTGCCGTAACTGCTCTCGGCTGTGAAGGTTACATCGTCCTCAACCTCCACGATGGCAAGAGCTTCTCCGTAATAGGTGTCGCACTCAGAACCGAGATAGCTCAGCTCGTAATACGGGCACGCGGATCCCAGAGCACGCAGCTTACCGCCCTTCACGGAAACGCGGATCAGGCTTCTCTCCGTGGGCTTGACTTCACCCATCTTGTCAGTCAATTGCAGGCGGATGAAAGCCAGGTGCCCGCGTTTGACAGTCTCAGCCTCCGGGACGGCTCTCAAAACCGTCACAGGCTCTGCCGTGACAAGCCTGTCTCTCCCGATCACTGTACCTATTTCATCATAACTCACCGCTTCGAGGATGCCGTTCTCATAGGGAATCTTGAAAAGGAAGACACAATCATCCTTCGCTTGCTGCTTTCCTTTCGACACTCCGTTGACCAGGAGCTCCACAGCAGCGGCTCTCGCATACACCTCTACAACGGTTTTCTTCCCTTCGCACCCGCGCCAGCTCCAGCTCGGCATGGCATTCGTCATCTTCCATGCACTGGGTGAATGCCTGCCCTCGTGGCACGGCGGCCGGACTGCAATCCGCGGCCCTTTCTCCAGTTCAAACGCCACTTTGGTGTAGAGGGCTTCTCCAAGAGGCTTCCCGGTAAGATCAATCCGCCCGGAACCGGCACTGATCCAGCCCACATCCGGCCCGAAGTTCTTTGCATAGTCTGCATATTCCCAGCTGCCGATCATGACCTCGCCCAGGTAATCGATCCCAGCCCAGACAAAGTCCCCGATCAGACGCGGTTCGCGTTTTGCAAGTTCCCAGAATTTATAGGCATCGAAACAGAAGGTCTCCGACCCGAGAATCAGCCGGTCGGGATAGTTTTTCAGGTCTTTCCGATAACGCTTTTCACCATAGTTATAGCCGGCAATATCCATATTGGCAAAAGCCTCACGCGTCGTTACATCAGACCCGTGCAGTGTTGCACCCGTCTTCATGAAGCCTGCACCCATAATTCCCGCAACATCATTGAAAAACTTGGAACCGGTTGCACGTTCTTTTGTTTTTTTGCCCTGCGCTTTTGCTTTCTCGTTTCTTTCCGCTTCCTTTGCCGCTTTTTCATCGGAATACTGGCCGAATCCGATGTGGTTGAGGAAGTTAAAGAAAATATTGATGCCGCAGGTGACGGGGCGGGTTGCATCCAGTGAATGCAGATACTCCGTCATTTCCTTTGCGAGGGCGATTCCCTTCGGCTGTGCGGTCTCTGCAACCTCATTGCCGGTGGAATACAGGATGACGCACGGGTGATTGTAATCCTTCTCCACCATATCTTTGAGGTCCTGCTTCCACCACTCGGCAAAGTAATCCACATAGTCATGCAGGGTCTTGTGGATGTACCAGTGATCGATATACTCATCCATAACCAGCATGCCGAGCCTGTCACAAATCTCCAACGCTGTTTTTGAGCAGGGGTTGTGGGCGGAGCGCAGTGCATTGTATCCGTTCTCTTTCAGAATCCGGATCCTGCGTTCCAGGGCATCCGGGTCACAGACTGCTCCGAGAAGACCATTGTCATGATGGACACAGGCTCCCCGCAGAATTACACGCTCCCCATTGATCAGGAATCCTTCCCTGCCCCAGGTCAGAGTGCGGATACCGAAGGTTTCCACAGCCTCGTCGCCTTCAAACTGCACACGGCATGTGTAGAGCACGGGTGCTTCCGGCTTCCAGGGCTTTGCATCCGGGAGGCTAAACACAAAGCTGCGTTCAACGCCTTCTGCAGAGGCAAGCATTGTCTCCCCTCCGAAGATCTTTACGCTCACTTTGCCATCCGCGCTGGTCTTCACCGTCACTTCAATCTTCGCCGGATTGAGAGAAAGCGTCCTGATCTTTACACCGTTCAGCTCAATATGCTTTGTTCCAGAAGTCCATAATTTGACCGGACGATAAATACCCGCACCGGAATACCAGCGGGAATTCGGCTGATCCGCATTCCTGGCGATTACCTCGACGCGGTTCTCTCCCGCTTTCAGAAAGCCATCACAGTCTACATAGAAATTGGTATATCCATAAGGGCGGAATCCTGCTTTCTTTCCGTTGAGAATTACTTCTGCCTTCCGATAGACTCCTTCAAACTCCAGAACAGTATGCGCTTCTGCCTGCTCCTGTGTCAGGTGGAAGGTTTTCGCATACAGATAGTCGCGTCCCTCGAACCAGCTCACATTCAGCCCGCCAATGGCGTCTGCCGTACGCGGTTCCCG
>JAGCAN010000186.1 GCA_017652685.1 Oscillospiraceae bacterium | reverse complement strand
TACAACCTTACTCCGATCGCCGCGGCGGGCATCGGTTTCCTGCTGTGCCTGCCGGATAGAAGCCTCGGTACATTCCGGTACGGCTATGCCGTGCGGAAAGCAGCCGTGCTGCTGGTTTTCTGCGCAGCGCTTCTCAGTGCAAAGGCGAAGCCGCCCGCCACCCTTTTCGTGGAACAGCCGCAGTATACCGCGCTGGCACAGGCCAATGCCGAAAAGAAATGCGTCTACCTTGCAGACGGGCCGCGTGCCTTCGGCCCGGTCACACAGGATCTGCTGGAGCTGAAATGCTTCCCGGATTTCTTTGTCACCAACGATACGGCGTCCCCTGCCCTGAAGGATTATCTCGGTGATGCGGACAGCGCCGTCCTCTACATCAGCACAAATGACTACTGGACGGACGGATACGGATGTGATCCGGAAGCTGCGCTGAAGTCCTTCGGGGAAAATACCGGCCTCGCAGAAAGTGAGCTCCTCTATCGCTATGATTTTGAAGGCCAGGGCGGACTGTCGGAGACCTATCTGATGAAAGGGATGAAACCATGATTTCTGTTATTCTCCCTGCATTTAATGAAGAAAAAATGATTGCCGAAGCAGCCGGCACCCTGTCCGGTATCCTGACGTCGGCGAAGATCCCCTATGAGCTCCTTTTCGTTGACGACGGCTCTACGGACGGAACATGGAACGAGATCCGGAAGGCTTCGGAGAGCGATCCGCAGGTCCGCGGGCTGCACTTCAGCCGGAACTTCGGGAAGGAATCCGCCATGTTAGCCGGGCTGGAAAAGGCGAAAGGCGACTGTTGTGTCGTCATGGACTGCGATCTTCAGCATCCGCCCGAGAAGGTTGTTGAGATGGTGCGCCTGTGGGAGCAGGGCTATGAGGTGGTAGAAGGCGTCAAGGTAGACCGCGGGACGGAGACCGGCGCACACCGGTTTGCCGCGAACTCTTTTTACGCGCTGATCAGCAAAGCCATCGGGATGGATATGTCCTCCTCGTCCGACTTCAAGCTGCTGGACCGCAAGGTCGTCGACACACTCAACAGGATGCCCGAGCGCAACGTATTTTTCCGGGCACTGTCGTACTGGGTCGGTTTTCGGAAAACCGAAGTAAAGTATTCCGTGCAGGAACGCACTGCCGGAGAGAGCAAATGGACCACCCGTTCGCTGATCCGTTACGCCATCAAAAACATCACTTCTTTTTCCTCTGCCCCGCTCCACTGTATCACGCTCATGGGTGGGCTGATGCTGGTCATTGCGATCGTCTTCACCGTCATCTCCCTGGTACAGAAACTGAACGGAACCGCCGCGGAAGGCTTCACCACCGTGATCATCCTCCTCCTGGTTACCGGCAGCCTGATTATGCTGAGCCTCGGGGTCATCGGCTACTATATCTCCAAGATGTACGAGGAACTGAAGGGCAGGCCCAGGTATATCATTTCGGAGGAATGCGGAGGAAACCATGATTGAAACCATAAAAAAACTCCTTGTAAAATACAGGGAGTTGATTGTGTATGTCATTGTCGGCGGGATCACCACCGTCATCAACTGGGGTGTAAGCTTTTTGTTGAATGCTTTCGTGTTCGATTCATCCGTCCCGCTCCAGAACACCATCATCAATGTCATTGCATGGTTTGTGGCGGTTGTAGCTTCCTTCCCCATGAACCGAAAATGGGTATTTCAAAGTAAAAATCCCAACTGGGTCGGTGAATTTTTCGGGTTCACAGCCTCAAGGCTCACAACGCTGGCGATTGAAGAGCTGGTCATGCTGCTGTGCGTCAACGTATTCGGAATTCCTTTCCGGATCTCGAAAGTGTTCATCGCCTCGGTGCTTGTCATTATCCTCAATTACGTGTTCAGCAAAATCCTCGTTTTCAAAAAAGGCCAGTCTCAGTAAAAACACATGGATTCCGCATACAGCTTTCCGTTCTGCCGCAGGATGGAGAGCTGTATGTTTTTTTCTTCTATGGCAGTTCTCCTGCCGACACTCTCCGTCACGTACGTGTACCCTGTGAGATACTGCCCGTCGGAGAGCTCCGTGCAGAAATCCTCCTCTACGGAGAGCACCGAAACCGAGCGGACAAACGCGTAACCGAAGCTGCCGAATGCGCCGTACAGCCGGTGAACCAGTTCTCCGTCCGGCACCGCAAGATCGCGCAGGCGGTAATAATGGATGTTGCTCATCCCTCCGGCATCCGCGGAGAAGTTAACATAACTCTCAATATACTGACCAGCAAATTCCATCAGCTCCGCCTTGACCTCGGCCGTGCAGTTGTCCTCCATCGAAGCTACGTCGGGGGCAAGGGCTTCCATCTCCTCCCGGGTCATCCCCGTGCGCTCCGCCTCCGAAACTGCGGGAACCGTATAGCCGGGATTCTGCGGCAGCACAACAAAGCTTGTCGGAATCGGGCGGACATCAAACGTGCCCACCTGATTGTTGATATATCCCCCGTCCAGCCACATCATGGAGGAATTCCCGCCGTCCAGATTGGTGGCATTCACCGCGCCGAAGCGCAGCATAATCTCTGTCTCATCCGCAAAGGAAGCTCCGAGGCTGTTCGGCTGTCTCCCGTCAAAGACGAGGAGGAGAATCGCCCCGTCACTGCGCTGGCCGATCGCCGTGCGGGGATTCAGCGTGTCGATCCAGTAGGAGAACGCACTGGTGGCGGGGTCTACAGGCTCTCCGTCCATCACAAGGAGAGGCCCGTATCCGGCTCCCTCTTTGATGTTCCGCTGCACCAGCTCCTCCACGTGCTGAAAGCCGACCTGCAGGTTGCCGTCAAAATCAATTCCCGCAAAGCCTTCTCCGACGCCCGTCCAGCCGTTGTAGATCTCTCCGTTGCTGACGATCGCATGCTCCGGCACGCTGCCGTTTCCGGTTCCGCCCTCATCGGCAAACCCGCCGCCGTTAATCCCGGCCACGGCTCCGAACTGCTCCACATATTCTGCCACGGTATAGCCTTTGGCAAACAGCCGGTCCGGCCGGCAGCCGAGCACGACCCTCGTCGGGTCCAGCACGATCAGCATATAGGCTGTGCACGTCTCCCAGGGGACGGTGACAAGAATCAGGCCATCGCCGTCATCATCCGTATAACCCCAGGCATCGGTATATCCCTCTGCCGACACGGCTCCGGAAGCCAGCGTGCAGAAGAGCATCGCAGTACACAGGCAAACAGCAAGAAGCTTTCTCTCAGTCACGCCGTTCCTCCCTTCTCTCCTCCGCCGGAATACGGCGCGGAACAAGCGCAACATCGCTGCCGATCAGGATTTTGGTAACCCAGATGAAAAACAGCATCACGAGAATCGGGATCAGGCAGGAGGTAACCAGCATCACCGCGAGCGCATTGACGAAATTGTTCAGCACTCTTTTGATATTTTCTCCTGAGCTGGTCACCGTCTCCTTCACTCCGGTGATAAATCCCCGGATCCCGCCGGTCTCCTCCGCAGCTTCAGCTTCCTCTTCTCCTTCTCCCTCTTCCACGGCAATCTGGTCAGTCGTCTGAATGGCAGCGTTGATGGTTGACTGGATGGAAGCACTGTAGGTCTCGTCGATCATGTCCGACACACGGACGCTCGCAGGGATCACCAGGGCAACGGCAAGCCCGAAAACCGTCAGCTTCCAGGCAACGCGCCGGATCATCTCTTTTCTGGCAAAAACATTTACCGAAAGGAGAATGCACGCGGCGGGAATCAGGATGACAAAAGCCGCATAACCGGTTATCGTCGTCAGATATTTTTCCAGATAGATTGCACTGATCACAATGAGAAAATAGGAACTCAGCTCCGCAAGCTTATCGGCTATCGGCGTGGCTGTATCACCCGGCAACAGCGTGATCGCCGCGGAAGCCGCTGCGGAAGCCGCCGTCAGTTCAAGCACGGTGCCCGTTTTCTCATCGAGCGATGATATCGTGGAGGCATGGAACTGAGGAGAAGCAGCGTAACCGGCAATCACAAAGACGGACGCTGCTGCCACCAGAAGCGGAATCACAGCCCTGAGAACTTTGGAAAGCGTCTTGTTCATATCCTTGTTTTCCTTTCTCCTGCATCAATTGCAGAAAAGAACCGATCCAATGTCTGGCCGGTTCTTTTTATATTTGTATCAGAGAAGATTCGGTGCAACCGTCACAGCTTTTAAGCACCGTGATAATTATTTCTTCTTTTTCTTAGCAATCACCAATGCGCCGAGGCAGACTGCAGAACAGATGCCGAGTGCCGCCCAAAGTGCTATGTTGGAGTCATCTCCCGTCTTCGGCCTTGTATAGACCGATTCGAACCGGACAGCCAGGGTCTGGTTTCGGTTCTGCATCATGTCATAGCTGACGGTAAAGCCGTAACCCGGATATTCTCTGTACCGCCCGGCGAGCAGAATGCTGTACACATAGGTCCCGCTGGCAGGGTAGAAACCGAACGTCAGCGATTCACCCGGCCGGATTGTAAAGTTCTCGCCGTTATAGACATAGCGCCCGTTGACCTGGATGGCCCCGCTGCCCGAGTAGCCCACGGTAAGCACCAGCGGGCCTTTGATCGGCTCCTAGTAGGGGTAAACCGTGATATTCTCATACAGCATCGGCATCGGCGCATTCAGGGCGGCATTGAATTCCTTCCCGTAAGGATCCCACGACCAGCCGGCCTGGATATAGCCCGGCCGTGTAAACGTCGTCCCTCTCAGCCAGCCGATCCCCGGATATGCGGTATC
>JAGCAN010000185.1 GCA_017652685.1 Oscillospiraceae bacterium | reverse complement strand
CTGGTCAGTCTTGGCAGTGGAAGTGCTGCAGCCACAGCATGGGGTTGTGACCTGACCTATGAGTATGTAAAAATCAACGGAGAATATCGAACCTGAAATGGACTTGACGAATTTTTCCAACGCCCAGCGGGCACAGGTGCTGACCGAAGCCCTGCCGTATATCCGGCGCTATAACGGGCGTATCGTCGTCGTCAAATACGGCGGTAATGCGATGGTCAGCGAACAGCTGCGCCAGCAGGTTATGGAAGACATTGTGCTGCTGTGGCTGGTAGGTGTGAAGGTGGTGCTGGTGCACGGCGGTGGGCCGGAAATCAGTGAAATGATGACGCGGCTCGGGAAAAAGCCTGAGTTTGTCGACGGATTGCGTGTCACGGACAAAGAAACCGTGGACATTGTGCAGATGGTACTGGCCGGAAAAGTGAACAAGACCCTGGTAAATCTGCTGGAGGTCAAGGGCGGCAAGGCGATGGGCATCTCAGGGATGGATGGTCGGCTCATCCAGGCCAAACAGAAGGATGCACAGCTCGGTTATGTGGGCAGCATCACAGGGGTGAACATTGCGCCTGTGATGGATTTGCTGGAGAAAGGCTATATCCCTGTGGTCTCCACCCTGGGCTGCGACGAACTGGGCAACACCTATAACATAAACGGCGACACAGCCGCAGCCTGCATTGCAGGGGCGCTCGGTGCCGAGAGGCTGATCATGATGACGGATATCGCCGGAGTTCTGCGGGATCGCAATGATCCTTCCACTCTGATCCCCTGCCTGACAATTGCGGAGGCAGTGACACTGTTTGAGCAGAACATTATCGCAGGCGGCATGATCCCCAAGGTAGAGTGCTGTATTGATGCGATCCACCGGGGTGTGGGAAGCGCCATCATCATGGACGGACGTGTGCCTCATTCTATCCTGATAGAGATTTTGACCGACGAAGGTGCCGGGACAATGGTTGTCGGAAAGGAGAAAGACTGAATGGATATCAAAGCAATCGATAAAGAATATGTAGCCAATACCTATGCCCGTTTCCCTGTACAGATTGTCTCGGGCAAAGGTTCCCTGGTCTGGGATGAGACGGGTAAGGAATATATCGACATGGGCAGCGGAATTGGGGTGACAGCTTTCGGCATCGCTGACGAGTTGTGGAAGACGGCTGTAGTGGAGCAGCTTGGCAAGGTGCAGCACATGTCTAACCTCTACTACACAGAGCCCTGCGCTCTTTTGGCAAAACAGTTGTGTGAAAAAACCGGGATGAAGAAGGTCTTTTTTTGCAACTCGGGTGCTGAGGCCAACGAGTGTGCTATTAAAGCTGCGCGTAAATATGCATCCGCAAAACATGGCGCGGCGTATTCGACTGTCGTTACGCTGGAAAACAGCTTCCACGGCCGCACGCTGACGACACTCGCGGCCACCGGACAGGCGCATTATCATGAACTGTTCCAGCCCCTGACTCCCGGTTTCGTCCATGCACCGGCAAATGACCTGGAGAGCACCAAAGCCATCGCTCTGGCCAACCAGGCGGCGGCCGTGATGATTGAGTGTGTGCAGGGGGAGGGCGGCGTGATCCCGCTGGACAGGGACTATGTGCAGGGCCTCGCTTCTTTCTGCTCGGCGGAGGATATTCTGCTGATTGTGGATGAGGTGCAGACCGGCAACGGCCGCAGCGGCGCGCTCTACTCCTATATGAATTACGGGGTGGAGCCGGATATCGTCTCGACCGCCAAAGGTCTTGGCGGCGGCCTCCCGCTGGGGGCAACCCTTTTTGGTGAGAAAACCCAGGATGTGCTGCAAAACGGCGACCACGGTTCCACCTTCGGGGGGAATCCAATCAGCTGTGCCGGCGCACTCAGTATTCTGGGCCGTCTGGATACGGCTTTGCTTGAAGACGTGAAGGCTAAGAGTGCTTATGTCTTCTCTGCCTTCCAGGGTGCACCCGGAGTGGAGGCGGTAACCGGAATGGGGCTGATGATCGGGCTCAAGACGACAAAGCCGGCGGGGGAGGTTCTTCACACCTGCCTGGAAAACGGTGTTTTATGTCTCACCGCGAAGGACAAGCTGAGGCTGCTCCCGGCGTTGAACATCCCGATGGCAACACTTGAAAAGGCCGTTGGAATCATCCTTCAGGCTTGTGCTTAGGAGGTTAGGATGAATCTCAAAGGCAGAAACTTTTTGACACTTCTGGACTTCACACCGGAGGAGATTGACGGTCTGCTGAATCTTGCTGCCAGGCTGAAGGCCGAGAAAAAGGCCGGTGTCACACACAACATGCATGCAGGGAAAAACATTGCCCTGATTTTTGAAAAGACCAGCACCCGCACCCGCTGCAGCTTTGAAGTGGCGGCGTCCGATCTCGGCATACACCCGGTGTATCTTGATCCGCAGGCTTCACAGATCGGAAAAAAGGAGAGCATAGCCGATACCGCGCGGGTGCTCGGGCGCATGTTTGATGGAATTGAGTATCGCGGCTTCGGGCAGGAACGCGTGGAAACACTGGCCAGATATGCAGGTGTCCCGGTTTGGAACGGGCTGACGAATGAGTTTCACCCCACACAGATCCTTGCGGACTTTCTCACGATCAAGGAGCACTTCGGCTCTCTGAAGAAGCGTAAACTTGTTTATATGGGTGATGCACGTTATAACATGGGCAACTCTCTGATGGTCGGCTGTGCGAAAATGGGGCTGCAGTTTGTGGCCTGCTCTCCCGAGAAGTATTTCCCCGATCCGAAGCTGGTTGCCCGCTGTGAAGCCATCGCCTCTGAGACTGGTGCAACGCTCTCTTTTGAGAGGAATCCGATGAAGGCAGTAGCAGGTGCAGACGTGATCTATACCGATATCTGGGTCTCAATGGGTGAACCGGAGAGCGTCTGGGCTGAACGGATCCATGACCTGCTGCCCTATCAGGTGAATCAGGCTTTGATGGATGCAGCCGGTGAGCAGTGCCGCTTTATGCACTGTCTGCCCTCCTACCACGATCTGGAGACCGAAAACGGCCGTGAGATCTATGAAAAATTTGGCCTCGACTGCATGGAAGTCACGAACGATGTTTTTGAAGGGTCACAGTCTATCGTGTTTGACGAGGCTGAAAATCGCATGCATACCATCAAGGCCGTTATGGCTGCTACCCTGTAGACCATGGAAAACGCTTATCTTGTATTGAATAACGGCCTTTGCTTCAAAGGTCGGCGCATCGGCTCACCGGTAGACAGCATCGGTGAGCTTGTGTTCACCACCGGTATGGTCGGCTATCTCGAGACGCTGACTGACCCGAGTTACGCCGGGCAGATCGTTTTGCAAACCTTCCCCCTGATCGGCAATTACGGTGTGATCGGGGAGGATTTTGAAGGAGAGAGCTTTGTGCGCGGCTACGTCGTGCGCGAGATCTGTGATACCCCATCGAATTTCCGCAGCGAGTATGCGCTTGACCGTTTTTTGAAGGAGCGGAATATCCCTGGCCTCTGCGGTCTTGATACGCGCGCAATTACCCGCCTCCTGCGTGAGGAGGGTGTGATGAATGCGCGGATCTGCTCGGATCCGCCTGCCGATCTTGCTGCACTCGCGGATTATCGGGTCACCGGTGTGGTGCCGCAGGTGAGCTGTCACGAGCCTGTGACGCTTCCGGCTGAAGGAGAAAGGCGCTATCGTGTGGCTTTGCTGGATTATGGGGCGAAACGAGGCATTTTGCGTAATCTCCGAAAGCGCGGGTGTGAGGTAACGGTGCTGCCCTGG
>JAGCAN010000184.1 GCA_017652685.1 Oscillospiraceae bacterium | reverse complement strand
CCGGCATACACCAGAGCCTTACTCTGGTGACCGGTTCCGCTGAGAATAACAAGATCTTATTTGTCCGGATACCGGATGATATATGTACGTGTGAGGAAGGACCCCATCGAGTGGCCGAACATGATATACGGTACGCCCGGGTATTCCTTCTGCATCATGTCATGCAGCCTCGCCATGTCATCCACGGCATAGGTCCAGCCGTTCTTCAGGGCAAACAGGCCCTTTTCGGCAACACTTCTGGCCGTCTGCCCATGGCCTAGATGGTCATTGGCAACTGCAACGAAGCCGTTGTCGGCCAGAAAAGCCATAAAATCTTCATACCGGCCGACGTGCTCCGCAATGCCGTGGGCAATCTGCACCACGCCGCGTACATTCCCTTCCGGAATGCATTTTCTCACATGAATTTCATTGACGCCCGTAGAGGACGCAAACGTAAAGTCAGTGAATACAGCCATAATCGGTTTGTAAGATCGGAAAAGCAGGCCAGTAGCTTACTTGCCACAGACAATATCACGCGTGTCGCGCGCAATAACAAGCTCTTCATTCGTCGGGATGACGTAAACCTTCACCTTGGAATCCGGTGTAGAGATCATCACGTCTTCGCCGCGTTTTTTATTGGCTTCGGGATCTATGGTTACTCCCAGATAGCCGAAGTAGTCACAGATGGCTTTTCTGGTGTCCGCACTGTTCTCACCCACGCCTGCTGTGAAGATAATGGCATCAGCACCGTTCATAGCGGTCACATACGAGCCGGCTGTCTTTGCTACCCAGTAGGCAAACATGTCAAGCGCGAGCTGGGCGCGGTCATTGCCCTCACCGGCGGCGTTGTCAAGATCACGGAAGTCGGAAGAAACGCCGGAAACACCGTCCACACCGGACTTCTTGTTGAGCACGTTGAGCATCTCGTCGATAGCGAGGTGGTGTTTGTTCATGATGAACTGCATGGCGCCCGGGTCAAGGTCACCGCTGCGGGTGCCCATCGGCAGGCCGGCCAGAGGCGTGAAGCCCATCGATGTGTCAACACTCTTTCCGCCACAGACTGCACAGATGGACGAACCGTTTCCGAGATGGCAGGAGACGAGCTTCAGCTCTTCTATCGGCTTGCCCATGATTTCCGCACAGCGGGAGGTGACATACTTGTGGCTCGTGCCGTGGAAGCCGTAACGGCGGATACCGTCTTCTTTGTAGTAGTTATAGGGGAGAGCATACATGTAGGCTTTTTTCGGCATAGTCTGGTGGAAAGCGGTGTCGAACACGGCAACCATCGGCACATCGTTGCCCATAACCTCACGGCAGGCCAGGATGCCGGTGATATTTGCGGGGTTGTGCAGCGGAGCAAACGGCGTGCACTGATTAATAGCTTCCATTACAGAGTTGTCAATTGGCACGGAAGAGGCAAATTTCTCGCCGCCAGGCACTACGCGGTGGCCGACAGCATCAATTTCCTTCATGGAGCCCACAACACCGTATTCCTCGCTTGTCAGCTTGTCAATGACGGCTGCAATCGCTTCCGCGTGGGTCGGGAGGTCAATGTCTTCATTATAAACAGGCTTTCCGCCGACGAGCGGGGTGTGCTTGAGATGGCCTCCGATGCCGATTCTCTCGCAAAGGCCTTTCGCCATGACGGATTCCGTCTCCATATCGATGAGCTGGTACTTCAGGGAAGAGCTGCCTGCGTTGATCACGAGAATTTTCATAGATGGATTTCCTTTCCTATTGTCAATAATATAAAAGTGCGCTACAATTATTTTAATACATTTAAGGACTTTGTGCAATGGGTAAAATCATTGGAATTGTTGCAGAATATAACCCTTTTCATGCGGGACACGCCTATCAGATCGAAAAAGCGCGTGAGCTGGCCGGAGGAGACGTCACGGTTGTCGCAGTCATGTCGGGGGATTTTGTGCAGCGCGGCGAGTGGGCAATTCAGCCAAAAGCAATGCGCGCCGTTTCAGCCTGCCGCGGTGGAGCGGATGCCGTGTTTGAGCTTCCTCTGCCCTGGTGTCTCTCCTCGGCAGAAGGCTTTGCACGCGGTGCGGTTTCCCTGTTGCTCTCTCTCGGCATCACACACCTCAGCTTCGGCAGTGAATCGGCAGATCTGGAAAAGCTCTCTGCAACCGCCTCCCGTATTGCCTCGCCGGGATTTGAGGAGGAGGTCAAAGCCTGTCTCCATGCCCACCCGAATTTTACTTATCCTCAGGCACGCGCAGCCGTCCTCGGGGAGAATGCCGTGTCCTCTCCCAACGATCTCCTTGCCGTGGAATATCTCATCTCCCTGCAGGGCACGCCTGTCATCCCACTTCCGGTCAGGCGCCTCGGCAGCGGCCATGATGAAGCAGGGGAGAGCATCTGCCCCTCAGCCTCGGAGCTGCGCAGCCGGATCTACTCCGGTAGAATCTCCTGTGATCATGTTTCTCCTTCCGTCATGGAAACTGCCTGTCTCTCGCGCCTGCGCCTGCTGGATAAAGAGTCCTTCCTCATCCTGCCGGACTGTGCGGACGGGCTCGGCAGTCGCATCTGGAATGCCGTACGCGAAGGCTCATCCCTCCAGCAGATCTGTGACCTTGCGAAAACCCGCCGCTACACTCATTCCCGCGTACGCCGCGCCGTGATGTGTGCCGTGCTCGGTATTCGCAGCGGAGACAATGCTGGCACTCCGCCCTATGCCCGCCTCCTCGCTGTGAACAGCCGCGGCAGGGAATTCCTCGCTTCTGTAAAGGGTAGCACATCGGTCCCCATCGTCACGCTGCCGAAGGAGCTGGAGGCGTGTGGCACCCCTCGCGCAAGGCAGGTGTTCGCCGCCGGCGCATCCGCACATGACTTCTATGTGCTTGG
>JAGCAN010000183.1 GCA_017652685.1 Oscillospiraceae bacterium | reverse complement strand
CCCATATTCACCGACTGGCCGTACGAAACGGCAATTCCGGAGAGGTGGCCGTACACAGTGGTATAGCCATTGGCATGAGTTACCATAACGCAGTTGCCATAATTACCATTCCACCCTGCCATAGTGACGGTACCTGCGGCTGCGGCCCAGATCGGATCGCCGCTCGGCGCACCGATGTCCACTCCGCTGTGATATCTATACTCTCCTGTAACGGGATGGACGCGGTTGCCGGCCAGGCTTGTAATATAATAGGTTCCGCATGGCCAGATGAATCCTGCTTCCCCCCAGAGACTGCCGGGGGTATGCTGCTCATCGTATTTTTCCTGCAGGTCAATGACTTCCTGATCCAGCTCAGCCCAGCGTGCATTGATTTCAGCGATGAGGTCTTCATTCTCACTGATCTGTGCCTGGAGCTCATCGATGATCTGCTGCTGGAAATCAATTTCCAGTTCAAGCTGGTCACGCTCATCGGAGAGCATTTCCTGAATGGCAACAAGCCCTGCCTTGTATTCCTCGTATTCGTCCTTCTTCGCTTCATGCGCTTTGCGCGCCGCGATATACTGGTCTTCCAGGGCGCGGTCGCTCTGCATGATGTCACCGGCATCATCAAGCGCGGTCAGCAGATCACTGAGTGACTGGCTTTCGGAGAGGAGAACAAGGAGATTGAGCTGCCCGTTTTCTTCCATGGCGCGGATACGAGCCCGGTAGCGCTCAAGCTGGAGGTCTTCCAAAGCTTTTGCCTGGACCACTTCCTCCTGCTTTGCAGCGATCATATCCTCATAAAGGTCGATCTCCTGATTATTGAGGGCGATCTGTTCGCGTGTCATGGCGACCTTTTCTTCGAGCGCCATTTTCTCGCTGATAATATCATCCCGCGAGGCAGAGAGCTCATCAATAATCTGCTGCTGTGCCTGCTTCTCTTCGTAAACCTGATCCCGTTTCTTCTTTACTTCGTCAATCTGCCATTGGGAGACCGCTGCAAAAGCGCTCTGCGGAATACAGGAAAAACAGGCTGCCAGAATGAGAAGAACAACGATATACTTTTTTGTCTTCATCACCCAACGCATCTGACAGCATCAATAATACGAGTGGGGATAACCGCCGATGTAACCCATGGGGTCGGTCGTGTTTCCGTTGACGCGAACTTCAAAATGAAGATGGACGCCGTCAAGCCCGTAGCAGTTGCCTGTATTGCCGACACCGCCGATCGTCTGCCCCTGGCCGACCGAACTGCCGACACCGACATTCATGGAGCTCAAGTGGGCATACAGAGTGGACATGCCGTTGCCGTGGTCAATAATGATGCAGTTCCCATACGCACCGGAATACTCCGCCATAATGACCGTTCCGCCATCAGCGGCAACGATGGGAGAACCCATGCTCTGGTAGCCGTCAATATCCACACCGGAGTGGAAGGAACCTGTGCTTGCACGATTTCCGTAGGGGCTGGTGATAACCGTATGCCCCGGGAAAGGCCATACATAGGAACCCGATCCACCACCGCCGGAAGGTGCAATCAGCTGCTGATCCTGCGGAACCGGGACTTCTTCATAATAAGTGTATTCTTCGAACTGGCCCGTTTCCTCATTATAAACAGTTTCCGTCTGCTCTACATACTGGGTTTGTTGCTGAGCGGCAGCAGCTGCGGCAGCCTGCTGGGCATAATAGCTGGCAAGGAAGTTGGACACAGAGGCCGCTGCTGCGGCTTCTGCAGCTTCTGCTGCACGCTGCTCCGCCTCAGCCTGTTCGATTTTTTCCATGTATTCCTGGATCAGAGCTTCGGATTCCTCAATCTGTGACTCCAGCTCAGCCTGGTCGGCTTCAAGGCCGGCTTTTGTGCTCTCGTGCTCGGCTTTTTTGTTTTCACAGACCGCTTTGTAAACCCTGTATTCCTGCTCCAGGGCCTGATGCTCGGCACGAGCTTCCTGCAGAAGATCATAGAGCTTCACATCCGCATCCATCACATCGCCGTAGTCATCTGCCGCAGCGAGCAGGCTGCTGAAGGAATCGGAATTCAGGATCAGAGAGAGAATGTTATAATTGCCGTTCTCTTCCATGGCGCGCAGACGCGTCCTGTACTTCTGGAGCTGGTAATTCTCTTTCTCGGCCGCTACGCGTACGTCCTCTTCCTTCCGGGCAATTTTATCATCATACAGCTTGATTTCCGCCGTAATGAGGGAGATCTGCTCCTGGATCAGGCCGATCTCCTCGATACAGGCTTCATTCCGCTCTTCAAGAGCGAGTTTTTCTTCGATGACAGCTGCCTGTTCTTCTTTCAGCGCCTGTACTTTGTTCTGTGCGCTGATACGCCGTTCTCTTGCCGAGTCCTTCTCGGAATTCAGCGAAGCAAGCTGAGAATCAAAATCGCCGTCTGCATAACTTCTGGGCAGAATGCTGACAAGCAGAGATAAGACCAGCATTGCCGCCATCACAACTGCAATAACGCGAACTGCCTTTTTTTGATTCATGAATAAAACCTTCTTTAAATTGTTTCCTGAATCAGACTTTCAGGTAATTCCGGATAGCATTCACACCGCCGAACGTGCCGACAACAACCCCGACCGCGAGGAAGCCCGCAAGCACATAGACCCGCACAGAAGTAAACGGCACGATATGCAGGAAGCTGACGGAGAAAGCACTCGTTATTCTGTTGCAGAGGGTGTTGTAGAGGGCCCACTGCACCACAAAGGCGAGGAGGCTCCCCAGCACGCCGAGGACAAGGCCTTCAATGACGAACGGCGTCCGGATAAAGGAATTGCTTGCACCAACCATCTTCATAATGCCGATTTCTTCCCTGCGGGAGTACGTCGCCAGTTTGATGGTGTTGGACATGATGAAGAATGACACGAACACCAGCACCACAATCAGCACAAGAGAGACAACCGTGATGATGTTCCTGATCTTGATAAAGGAATCCGCATAGTCCAGATGGGCATTTACCTTTGCGATCCCGGGAATTGCCTCAAGATCCTGCTGGGTCTTCGCCATCTCTGCGATATCATCGAGCTGAATTACATATCTGTGGCGGAAAACAGTAGCGTCAACACCTTCCATCAGGGCTGAATCGTAGTTGCCCATGAAATTGTCCATCGCTTCTTCACGGGATACAAACTCCGCCGTGCTGACGTTTTCGGTATTGCGGATTTCCTGCTGCAGCGCAGCGGCTCCGATATCATCCATATTTTCATCCACAAAGGCCACGATCTCGTTCTGGTCTTCCAGATCTCCGATCAGGGCATCAATGTTGATGGAAAGCAGTGAAATTGTGCCCATAATAATCAGGCAGGCGATAATAATGGTGACGGTGGCAAAGGACATGAACCCATGCTTGAAGATTCCGCGAAACCCCTCACCGAAAAGATATCCTAGTCTACTCATAAGCGAAATACCCGTCCATTCCGTCGCTGATGACCTGGCCGGCATCAATTGCGACTACACGTTTGGAAAATGCGTTGACAAGCTCTTTCTCGTGCGTAACGACAAGAACCGTCGTCCCCATCTCGTTGATCTTCTCAAAGAGGAGCATCAGTTCGAGGCTGCGGACCGGGTCAAGGTTACCGGTAGGCTCGTCGGCAACAATCATACGCGGGTTATTCACGAGAGCACGGGCAATCGCAACACGCTGCTGTTCACCGCCCGAGAGCTCATTGGGAAGACGCCGCTCTCTGCCTTCCAGCCCGACCAGATCCAGCACGTACGGAACCCGCTTGCGGATATCCCTGTTTCTCGCGCCTACGACACGCATGGCAAAAGCCACATTATCGTAAACAGTCATATTATCGATCAGACGGAAGTCCTGGAAGATGACGCCAAGAGTTCTCCGCATCTTCGGGAGCTTGCCGCGCCTGATTTTGGACATATCATAATCATTCACGATGACTTTTCCGGATGTCGGCCGGATTTCACCGGTAATGAGCTTGATCAGTGTGCTCTTGCCCGAGCCCGAGCTCCCCACGAGGAAGACAAATTCACCGTCTTCAACCGAGAAGTCAATCCCGTCCAGCGCGACGGTATTGCTCGAGTCATAAATCTTTCTGACATTTCTCATTTCAACCATGAGCAGGAAACCTCCAAATGCGAGTAATGCGAGGGGGAAATCAGATTCTCGGCTTGCTGAGAGAATCCAGATACTGCTTGACCATCAGCGCAACTTTGAAAACGATGGCGTGATCAAATTCACGCAGATCAAGGCCGGTGATCTTTTTGATCTTTTCCAGGCGGTAAACAAGGGTATTGCGGTGGACATACAGCTTTCTGGATGTTTCGGACACATTCAGATTGTTCTCAAAAAACCTGTCAATCGTCTCCAGGGTGTCATCATCCAGAGACTCAATCGGGTTCTTCTTGAAAACCTCATTGAGGAACATCTCGCACAGCCTCGTCGGAAGCTGGTAGATGATTCTGCCGAGGCCGAGAGAATCGTACTTGATGATATTCTTGTCTTCCTCAAAAATGGAACCGACTTCAATGGCGACCTGGGACTCCTTATAACGGTCCGCCAGTTCGCGGAGATGTTCGGCAGCCGTGCTGATGCCCACCACCGAATTGATGCCGAGCTCTTCTCTCAGGCACTGCCTTGCCAGTTCCGCGGCGGAAACTGCGTCATCCAGATTATCCACCGAACGAAGAAGCTTGACAATCACAATGTCCTTTTCATTCATGCTGATGACATAGTCACCCTGGCGGATCGGGAAGAGGCGCTGCATCCGCTCAACCGCAGCCACATCCTGGTTGTTCAGCATCCGCACAAGAATCACACAGCGCGGATCATCCGTGACAAAATGGAGTTCCTTTGCCCGGACATATACGTCACCCGGAAGAATATTATCGGAGATGATATTCTTCAGAAAAGCCGATTTGTTATGCTTTTCGTCATAACTCAGCTTCGATTCATTGAAAGCGACGGCGCAAAGCGAGCAGATTGTGGCGGACTGCTCATCCGTCCCTTCCGCAAAAGCAACATAGTCAACCTGAGAAGTGTCGGATGTGAGGGGGCAATAGCATCTGCCCTCCGTCTTTACGACAGCATTCCCCGAAAACTCAACATAGCTATAGTCATTCAGCCGTGATCCCACCAGCGCAAGATCGCTGCAGGCGATCACAAATCCTCTCTCATCCGCGACACCGACCGGCCTGTCAATGGCGTCCTTCATCTGGGTAATTACATTCTGAAACATTCTGCTCGACATCTCCTGTGCCTCCCATTTCTATTCTGGCATAGTCTCTCAAATCTGTTCATAAAAAAGTCGTGTCATATCATACAACTTTTTTGGTGAATTTTCAATAGAAAACACAGGACTTTTTTGTGCAATTTTTCAAAAATATTTCCTTTATGCTCAAAAAAGCAAGGACAAAGCCGACGATTTTTGACTATTTTATAAAAATGAGCTCCAACTGCTCTCGTGATAATTCACAAAACCCCTCTTCCAGAGGAAGTTTATCCAGCTCGAGAGCCCCGATGGAGAGCCTGCGCAAAACCGTAACCGGCTTTCCGACAGCCGCCAGCATGCGCCGGACCTGATGGTATTTTCCTTCTCGGACGATGACTTCACAGCTTTTCCCCCCAGAGGGGAACAGCTCGGCACTGCGGCATTGAAACCCGTCACGAAGCTCAAGGCCACGTGCAAACGCCTCTGCATCCCGCTCATCGGTTATTCCTTCCGTTTCGGCATAATACCGCTTCGGGATTTCGTAGCGCGGAGAGATAACCTTGTGGGCAAACTCACCATCGTTGGTGAGAAGAAGGAGCCCGGAAGTATCTTTATCAAGCCTGCCGACCGGAAAAAGGTCCAGATGGCGGAATTCTTCCGGAACGAGATCCAGCACCGTTTTCTGTTTTCGATCGACAGAAGCCGTCAGCACCCCTGCCGGTTTATCCATG
>JAGCAN010000182.1 GCA_017652685.1 Oscillospiraceae bacterium | reverse complement strand
GTCCGATCCGGATGGGTCAGTTTTGAGAATATTCCTGCAGACGGAGCAAGAAAAATGGCGGACGATCTGATGGAATCGCTGGAGACGTTTGATTTCCAGTCCGCCGTACCGTTTGATCCGGTATATCTGTCCGGATATTTTGCAGATAAATACGATGTCAGTGCGGAAGAAAACCGGAACCGCATTGAAGAACGGATCCAAAAATCCACCTTCGACGCATTGCTGGACACCGTACAGGGTTACGAGACTGTTCAGCAGACGGACGGAAAGATCCGTCTCCGGGATACAAACATCAAATATGCCATGTATCCGGTCTGGATCCTCAACACCACCTGGCGGGGGCAGAACTATCGTTTTGCCATGAACGGGCAGACCGGAAAATTCGTAGGCAATCTTCCGGTAGACAACCTGATCTACTGGAAGTGGCGTTTGCTGTACGGGCTCGGAATAGCCGGTGTGCTGTATGGCGCCATGTGGGCTCTGGGTGTGCTGTGAAGGGGGTGTCAGAAATAAAAAGAAAGAGTTCTGTCTTCCTGCCCATACTGATTCTGACAGTTGTTTTCAGCTCCCTCCTTCCCGGATTTGCCCTGGCGGGAAGCAGAGACCGCTCTGTACCGCTGATCGTCGATCAGGCTGGTGTGGTCTCTTCTGCCGATCTTGCAGCACTGACGGAAAAGGCACAGGAAATCAGCCGGTCTTATGCCTGTGACACTGCCGTAGTTTTTGTGCAGGGGCTCAGCGGATATTCCTCTATTATGGCATTTACGGACGACTATTTTGACTATAACGGTTACGGCTACAACGGCACAAAAGACGGCGTGATGCTGCTGGTGGATGTTAAGGGGCGGGAATACTGGATTTCGACTTCCGGGTTCGGCATCGATGCATTCACGGACGCAGGCCAGCTCTATTTGAAAGACCAGTTTGTCCCCTATCTCAGCAGCGGAGACTGGAGCGGTGCAGCTGATGAATTTCTCTCCGGCTGTGAACGCTTTCTGCGACAGGCCAGAAACGGGAATCCCTATGATGTTGGTAACATGCCGAGAAACAATTTCAATCTCGCTTTTCTTCTCGGTTCCTCCGGGCTTGGCATTCTGCTCGGTGGTTTGCCGCTTCACAAAGCGAAAAAAGAGATGAAAAATGTGAAGGAAAAGCGCGACGCACGGGATTATATTTACGGCAAAGCGCCTGTCTTGACACAGCAGGATGACCGCTTCCTCGGCAGCCATGTGGCAAGAGTTCCCATTCCACGGGATACGGATCGCGGGAACGGAGGGGGCGGAGGAGGAAGCACCATTCACGTCGGCTCTTCGGGAAATACACATGGAGGAAGCGGAGGCCACTTCTGAAAAAATCTTGTCTGTTTGCGTACCTGCAACAGAGGATAAAAAAAATGAACGGGAGAGCAGATGCTCTCCCGTTTGGTATATGCTGGAGGAAATTAAGTTGTCGGTGCTTCGTCACGGCTGCGCTCTGTAAGCAGAACAGATGCTGTGTTTTTAACGCCGTAAGCGTCGGAAACCTGGCAGCGATAGGTACCGTAGGCTGCACTGGTTACACCGTGTGCGGAGAGTTCGGAATAACCCTTGGAAGCATCGGTATACACATGCAGGCCGTAGGTAGTGTTGTTGCTCTCCCTGTCCAAAGCCACTTCAATCCATTCACCGCTTACATCATCATACTTCTGCCATGCAAACTTCAGCTCGAAGCCCTGTGCATAAACAGTGAAGATCGGAACGTTCTGCGCATCATCATCCTCGGCGCCGCGCCCGATATAAGTGGCAACACTGGTGGGATCTTTGGTGATGGTGATATTCTTGCTGGTGGTTTGTTCAGTAATTGTTGTGCTGACATTGCCAATGGACCTCTCCAGCGCATCAACCTGTTTCTGCAGTTTGTCGGTGCTGTTCTGGATCTGATAGAAAAGGCTCAGCATTTCCTGATTCATATTTTCAAGGTCTTTTTTCATGCCTGCTACGGAAATAATGGAAATCAGGCAGAGCAGAAGACAGGCAACCAGACCGATAGCGATCAGGCCGTTGCCGGAAACCGGTGACTTTCCGCCCCTGGCGGTACTGCTCTTTACACCGGCCTTACTGCCGGAAGTTCCGGATTTTGCCTTATTGATACCGTTGGATAATGCAGAGCCGATGGATCCAAGTGCATTTCCGCGCTTGGAAGACGTTTTTGCGGATTTTGCATCGTTTTTATCCTGTGATTCCTGAGCAGCGAACTGTTCCGTCATCTCAGCTGCAGGATCTGCAGGAGAATTGACACCCGTCTTATGCCCACAATAGGGGCATTCAACCAAATTGTCATCGATCGTACTGCCACAGAATTTGCAAGTCATAAAAAACACCTCTTTCAGCTTGCGTTTGTATCCGCATTGTAACTCAATTGTTCAATTGTGTCAACACTTTTTTGCAAAAAATATTCAAAAAGGAGAAAAAATCCCCCACCAGTCCCCAATTGTCTGGGCAATTTGCCTGAAAAAAAGCTCCGCCGGACATTTTGCGGCGAAGCTTCGGTACACAAGATATAGATTTTACCCTCTCTCGCAGTTTGCGTACATCGTGTCTGTAGCGGTCCTTATCGCTGCAGTTACTTCCTCGACAAGAACCGGATCCCATTTATCGGGTGTTTCACGTAGAAAAGAAGTTTTGTCCACACGGTTATCAAATATCCCGATTGGCAGATGATAGGTTTCCCCGTGTGCAAGAACCGTGAGTGTGTTTTCCTTCTCGGAGCTCTGCACAAGGTATTCCATATCGTCACAGCCATAATCACCCAGCATGACAGCCATCGGAACCCCGTGATGCAGATTAGAGCCGGGATCATTGGGATCGGCCCGGTCGGCATTCTTTCTTCTGGATTCTTCCGGGGTAACCCAGAGATAGAGCACAACAGCTTTTTCCAGAATCTCCGGACAGAACATCGGCAGGGAATACTGGTAGCCAAATGTACCGGTGAGAGGCATGGAGGAACCGTCCGGCCCGCCGCGTGCGCATTCGATAACGATCGTTTTGTCCTCAAAGCTGTCCGGGTACTGCGCATGCTTTTCTTCAAGCATGGTACGCGCCTCCGTCTCCAGGGTGGAAGCAAGCGAGTTTCGCACGGTCTCTGAGAGAAGGCCGAGGCGCGGCCCGATTCCTGCCTGTGCTGCAGCCCGATCGATCCGCTCAAACAATAGCTTTGCAGCAGAGTCTGGTCGGGAAACATTCCGGTTCATAAGGTCATGATAGTCTTCATTCAACAGGCAGCACAGGGTACCCCAGTCACGCCCATCACAGAACGGTTCTTCACCGGGATAAAAAATACGGCTCTCCCCCATTGCCTCAAGCTCATTGTCAATACGGCGCATCATATGCACGTACGGGAAGTCGTCAAGCTGAAGGTTCGCCCCGATGTGGAACTCCCTGAGGAGACGTTCAGGCTCAAGATTGGCCATGAAGTTCCTTACTTCCGATTTTCCGGATGCCGGCAACGCAACAAGCAGGATAATATCAAACGAATTTTTAGCCATTGAAACAGTTTCCTTTCTTTATCAGCTGAGAACAGTCAGCCACTTTGTTTTATCAACAAGAATTCTCTCATGAGAACCGACATAATCCATAATGATCTCAACAATCTCCCTGTTCTGTTCCGAGAGAACCGGGCATGAAGCATATATCGGATAACCGCCTGCTCCGGACGCACGGTAGCTGTTCATACAGAGCGTCAGTTTTTGGCAAGCGTCCAGTTCCCGGCCCTGCCAAAGAACAGATGTCACCCGTTCCCCCACCGGTTTTCGCAGATTAAACACCGCCTGGATCCCGGAAAAATAATCATAATTGTAATGCTGAGGAACGGGATACAGGAATGTGCTGCTGACACAGGGATTTCCATACGCATCCAGCTCAAAATACGCAGCGCACCGTTCCAGAGCAGCGACTATGACATGTCGATCCACTTCAATCACCTTCAGCGTATTAGAGAAGATATAATTGGAGACAACGTCCCGGATACTGACATTCTCCCGAAAGCCCGGAACAGCGTTGGCGAGGCTTGTCACGGAGAGATCCGCTCCCGTAACTTCCTTCTGAATCTGATTGAAGAAATTTGCAATCAGGGAGCCGTGAAGCGCCATGGAAAGAGAGTCTTCCGGAGTGAGCGGAACATCCAGATACCCGACAGGGCGATCCAGCCATCGGGCGGCCTGTTCTTCAGCGGAAGCAAGAACATGCCATATCGATTCATCCCTCTTCTCTCCGGCAGGCACAAAGCGGGAGACTGTTTTTATCTTCTTATCGGAATCCGGATCGGGAACATCAACCTCAAGACGCAGAAAACCACGGGCTTTATCCGGAGGCT
>JAGCAN010000023.1 GCA_017652685.1 Oscillospiraceae bacterium | reverse complement strand
GGAGGGTGTGGACGGCGGGCACGCGGTCAGCGTAGAAAAAAGCCGCTTTAACCAGCAGCTGGAAACGAAGGCGGCCGGTCTCGTGGCGGTAGATGCCTTTTTCCGCAGCGGCGGCATTCCGGCGGCCTGAAGAGAATACAGAAAAAACGGAAAGGGGCTGTCTCAAAAGGCAGCCCTGGAAAAAAGAGAAGAATAACGGCAGCCGTCCCTTGAAAAGGGGCGGCTGTCGGCTTATTATTAGGTTGTGAAGCACAATAAAAAGCAGGTAGATTATACTCTGTATGAAGCAGGGCGTCAACTGAAACTACCGATGGAAACAGAAATATTTATAGCAGCAGATGATCCGGTGAGATTGGTAAGCGCCGTAGTAGAAAGGATGGATATTGAAAAGATCGAGCGCTCCTACTCCTGGAATGGGAGAAACGAATATCCACCGAGGATTTTGCTGAAAGTCATGATCTATGCGTATATGCGAATGATCTACAGTTCCCGGGAGATCGAGAGAGCATGCAAGGAGAATATCTGCTTCATGTATCTGCTGGGAGATTATCCGGTGCCGGATCACAACACAATTGCGCGTTTTCGAGCTGAGCGGCTGCAAGGCGTAGAAAAAGAATTGCTGGAGCAATTTGTGGAAATGCTGGTGAAATGGGGCTTTGTGAGTCTGGCAACAGTGTTTATCGACGGAACGAAAATTGAAGCCAACGCGAACCGGTATAGCTTTGTGTGGAAAAAGAGCACAGAAAAGAAGCTGACGAAACTGAGCGAACAAATTGGGAAAGAATTGCCTGGGCTGGTGCAAAACCTTGGGGTCAAGTGGCACGTTCCGGAGGTACCCCAGATCCATCACCTGAAAAAGCTTCGGAAAAAGCTGTATGCCAGAGCCGAAGCAGAAGGACTTGAATGGGTTACTGGAAAAGGACATCGCAAGAAGGCTTTACAGAGAGCTGTAGAAACGGTGAACAGCTGGCTGGAGAAGTGGAAGAAATACACACAGGATCTGCACATCTGCGGAGAACGAAACAGCTACTGCAAGACCGACCATGACGCTACGTTCATGCACATGAAGGAAGACCATATGCGCAACGGCCAGCTCAAGCCGGGGTACAACGTAAATGTGGCGACCTCGGAGGAATTCATCATCGGCAACTACATCAGCGCAGATCGGACAGATGTACATACGCTCATTCCCTTTGCGGAATATCTGAAACGCTATAGAGTAAAAAACATCTGTGCAGATTCCGGTTACGAGAGTGAAGAAAACTATTGCTGGTTTGAAGAAAACGGCGCTGTGAAGCTATACGTGAAACCCTCCAACCACGAGCAAAAAAAGACGAGGAAATACCGCACAGACATCAGCCGCCGGGAGAATATGGAATATGATGCCGAAGCAGATACCTACACCTGCGCCAATGGGAAGACAATCACCTTTGACGGCATAAAGAAGACCAAATCTCAAAGCGGCTTTGAAATGGAGACCTCCGTTTACAGCTGCAAGGACTGTGCTGGCTGTCCTCTGAAAGAGAAGTGCATCCGGGCATGCGGCAGCAAGAAGCCTTTGGCAGAGCGCAGTAAGGTCATCTATGTCTCCAAGCGTTTCGCAAGACAACGGACTGAGATGGAGGAACGCATCAACACATCTGAGGGCAAGCTGATCCGGGTCAACCGCAGCATCCAGGCCGAGGGCGTCTTTGCCATGGTCAAGGAAGACATGGGCTTTCGTCGATTCCTTCTCCGCAGCGCCGTTAAGGTTGAAGTGGAATGGACGCTGCTGAGCCTGGCCTACAACGTTCTCAAGCTGCATCATAAAAACCAAACGGGCCGCTTGGGAACGGGTCTCGTGGTTCCAAAGGGGTTTCCAGCAGGACTTTAGTATTTCTACAAACTGAACACAGAAAAACCATCCGGGAGCACTGCTGTTTTGCGGTACTCCTTGGATGGTTTTCCACATTTTGACCTCATAGAGACCTGATCCGGCCGCTTTTTTTCACAATCCCGGTCAAATGGAAGAGGCGTTGCCTTTCAATAGCCTCTTTTGCTATTTTGAGACAACGCCTTTCCTGTTTTATTCGGGCTGGCGGCTTTCGCAGAGGTAAAAGACCGTCAGCAGACCCGGCCCGCAATGCGCGCCGATGACCACGCCGAGACCGGTGATGGTGATTCTGCCCACCTGCGGATACGCCTTTTTGATCTCATCGCGCACATAGGCGGCGTCGTCCCGGCAGTCGGCCTGCAGAATCCGAAACTCAAGGCCCGTGGGGTCAATTTTGCTCAGGTCATGCAGAACGCCGTCCACAATGGCACGGAGGGCGGCTTTCCTGCCGCGGACCTTTTTGGCAACGTCCAGCGTACCGCGGTCCGGCACATAGAGAACCGGCTTGATGGAAAGCAGCGAACCCACCAGAGCGGAGGCGTTGGAGACCCTGCCGCCGGCCTTCAGATAGTTCAGGTCGTCCACGGTAAAGCGGTGGGCGATTTTCAGCTTGTTTTCCTCACCCCAGGCGATCACGTCATCCCATCCGGCTCCAGCTTCCTTCTGCAGCACCATGTTTTCCACCAGCAGGCCGAGACCGCCGGAAATGCAGCGGGTGTCCATCACATACAGGCGCTGGTCGGGGTATTCCGGGCGAATCTTTTCGGCAGCCTTGTTGGCGTTCTCAAACGAGACGGACATCTTCTGCGACATGTCGAGAAAGATGACATCCTTCCCGCTGTCGAGCAGGCCCTTGAAAAAGTCATAGTATACAAATTCATTGATCATGGAGGTCTTCAGCCTGTCACCGGCGCGCATCCCCCGATAGACGGCCTCGCGGGATTCCTCCCGGCAGTCATCCTCGCACAGCTGATCGTTCACGGTATAGGTATAGGGTATAAACGGAATGTGGTGTTCCTCAAGCCAGGTTCTGGGCAAATCCGAGGTCGATGAAGTTGCGATCACATAATCGGTCATGAATTGTCAATCGCCGGTTGGGAGATTCCGGCGCTCCTTTCTGCTGTCATGAAACAGCATCGATATTATAGCACATGTTTACCGGGCGGGAAAAGAGACAGTTTCGCATGGAAGGGCGAGCCCTTCGCGCAGAGAAGGCCAAACGCTGTCTTGGAGGCGGACTGTTTTTGTTGTTTTGAATAAACCTGTGTGATAAAATAGAAAAAACGGTCGGGCGGAGAGGATGAAGAACATGAAAAACATACTTCTCGAGGTTTGCTGCGGGAGCGCCGATGATGCCATAGAGGCATATCAGGCCGGTGCGGACCGGGTGGAACTGAACAGCGATCTC
>JAGCAN010000181.1 GCA_017652685.1 Oscillospiraceae bacterium | reverse complement strand
CGATCTGCGATCTGATCCATTTCCCGAAGCTGCAGTCCCCCGGGAAGATTTGATGAGAGATCTCTGTCAAGGGAGAGCTCCATGATTGTCTCTTTCTGATCGATCCGCTCGAATCCGGCCTGTAAAGCAGCCTTTATTTCCGCCGCGTTATCATTATTGATGGCAATCGCCAGCCCGGAATCGTCCTTCAGCGCCCGGCAGGCGTAGTCCAGAATTTCCGGGTACAGCGCATCATACTCCGGCAGAACTCCACAGAAGGCTTCTCCAAAGTACATATCATAGATTGCAGCGCCGACGACTTTGCCCTCCGACCACCAGAGCCCGATGGAGGAGCTGGCGCTTTTGTCAAACTCCGGGTGCTCCATCATCCACTCAAAGCGGGCCCAGTTCCAGTTGATGTGCCCTCTGTCCTTGTGATTCAATTCGATCAGAAAATCGCAGACCGCCTCGTAATCCACGTCCCGGTAGCCGCGAAAGCTCGCCTTGGACAGCCAATACTGAATGCCCCAGTGTTCAAAGTCCCACTGCTCGCTGTAGTCGTTGCACTCATAATCCACATACCAAAGCAGTCCATCCTGCACGACAAAATTGGTCGGGTAATAGTCGATGTTTAGCCCGGCCGCCATGGCCTTCGCCGCCATATCCCGCACCTGGGGCAGGTACGGCTCGACCGATGCACCGGAGCTTACCAGCTCCATCACAGTCGGCCCCTCGATATAGTCCTTGACGATCCGCTCGGCGTCCCTGTCAACAGCTTGCATCCTGGGGATGCGGATGCCGGCGTTTTGCAGCCGCTCATAGTCCCGCAATTCGGCCTCGATCTTGTCGCCGAAGGAATAGTAGTCGCAGGGCTCGTGGTGGATCTGCTTAATTACCACCAGCTCTCCTTCGCTTTCCGCGAGATAGGAATACCCGCCTTTGCCTTTCCCCAGCAGGCGAAGAATCCGGTAGGCCTTTTCGTTGACCGTAAGACTGCCATTCATAGCCATATCATTCATCCTGTTTCCCCCGCATCGATCGGGCGGCCCAGTGTAAAGCGAGGCCCTTCCTCTCCGAAGGTCCCGTTGGGACGAAAGCCGCATTTTTCGAGAACTCTCTGAGACGCTGCGTTTTCGGCGTCCGTTTCCGCCTCCAGCGATCTTACATCCGGATGCCGGAAAGCCCAATGACAGGCCGCCTGAACCGCTTCCGTGGCATAGCCCTGCCCCTGGTGCTCCTCCAGAATCCCGTATCCGATCTCCGCGATCCCGTCTTCACGGAGCCCCTTAAAGCAGAGATCCCCGATATGCGTTCCGTCCGTCTTCTCGATCATCCACATGGCATACCAGTCCCATTGATCGGGGTGCCGGATGCAGCCCTCCAGCATCTCGGTATAGGCTTCCTTGAGCTCTTCCTCCTGTTCGGACGCGATCATAGCCTCCATCTGCTCCCGTGAGGCGGGGTATATTGTTAAGCGTTCAGTTCTTATCATAAACATAGCCTTTATCTGAAATTTCTCCATACAGTTCCGGACGACGATTTTTGACTCCCCATACTTCACAAAGGCGATACTTCCGCAGCATGTCCACATCCAGTTCTGCTGTATACACGCCTTCGCCCTCCTCTGCCTCAAACACACACGTATCCCTCGAACCGGAAAGCCCCGGAAGATATACAACACCATCGAACAGCGTGGAATGGCCGTTGCAATCCGGATGAGGCGCCGGATAATTGCAGGTGGCGATAGCCAGCATATTTTCATAGGCTCTGCCGCGGAGCTGCGCCAGACGGTTCAGTTCCATCGGACAGGCATTTGGAACCAACAGGAGCTCTGCGCCTTTCAGCATCAGAATGCGGGCGCTTTCCGGGAACTCCCGGTCATAGCAGATCATGGAGCCGACCTTTATTATCCCTTCTTTTGTGTCCAGGTCTGCCACAAAAAAGGCATCACCGGCATCCAGGACGCCTTCGTCGTCTTCTTCTCCAAAATCACAGATATGGACTTTGGAATAACGATACTGCAGTTTGCCGTGCCTGTCAAAAAGGCAAACCGTATTTCTCGGCTTCGGCTCGTGCTGCTCCAGCAGAGTAACAGCTATGGCCATATCCAATTCTTCCGCCAGCTCTGAAAACCGTTTCACAAAAACGTTGTCACAGGAGACGGCGTATTCCCGCAGGCTTGCTTCATCATGCGGAAAGGCATATCCGCAGCTCCACATTTCCGGAAAGATCGCAATGTCCGCGCCCTTTTCTTTCGCCTGGCGGCAGGCTTCGATTCCTTTTTCCAGGTTCCCCATCAGGGATCCCGCTGGAAGAAGCTGTAAGAATGCGATTGTAAGTCTCATATTGTTCTCCCTTTCATTGCAGGAAATAAAGGAACGCGGATTCACCGATGATCGCTGCATCAATAACGGTTTCCATATGAGTTTTCTCCGTCAGTTTTTCTTTCTCATAACGATCTTTATAAAATTCAGATACTTTCCGCCGCCAGCTTCCATAGCCTTGCGGTCGCCTACGGCATACTCATTTTCCTGTTCAAGCCAGTCCGCCCAGACGTTTTCGTTGGATTCCATTTCTTCGACCGTAATGATTTCCGCGCCGCTGCAACAGCTTACGATGCTTTGCCAATAAGCTGCGTCGTGCAGATACTCCAACTGCTCGGGCGTCCACGAAAGCAGCAATTCTTTAGGCAGATCGTCGTGGCAGTCTTTTTTCATTCCGGGTACGGCTATGTAAATATATCCGCCATTTTTTATAAACGGCAGCAGCTTTTGGTCAAGATAATCCGGATCACGGCCGAAATAGTTATAGGAATCGGTTGAAACCACCGCGTCAAAAAACTCTTTCTCAAACGGAAGCGCCTCTGCGTCAGCTTTTACCGGGACGATCTGCTCGTCGGTCAGCCCCATTTTGCGGAAAAACTTACGGTTTTCCTCCGGATCGCTCCATAAGTCTGCGGCGATAACCCTAAATCCGTATTCCTTCACCAGAAACACGCTCGTCAGTCCCTGACCGCTTCCGAGGTCGCATACGGTCGCATCTTTGGGAATCTGATGATTGGTTAAAAGTTCTTCTTCGAGTTTGATGGGATTCGGACCCATAATCTTTGACATCAAATCGGCGGTCAAGTATTTTTCACTTCGTGGGTAATTCATGATTTCCTCCTTAATTGAAGCCAGCCCTTGATCATCAGGATCGCAAAGCAGAACACGCCTGCATAGGGCTGTCGGGTGATAATAAACAGCAGGCATGCGGTAACAGATAAAGCGATACCTGTCACGAACCGGTGCTTATTCCACAGCGGCTTGTCAAACCGGCTGATGATCAGCCCGCAGACGCCGTTCAATACGGTAAGGCTGATGACAACGGCACATACGATTTTGATCCAAAGCTGTGTGCCGCTCATTTCAAACAAAGACGCCGATTGCTCGCCCTCCCCGTTACCGAAGACGGGAATAAACAAAAGCAACGCGGAAAATACATCCAGCGCGTGGCATAAGAACGCGGTGTATCTGCCGATCAACTCCTGCTTTTCATTCGCAGCAGCGGTAATGATCTCATTGGGAGAGATCAACTCGTCAACTGTTATTGAGAAAAAAGCGGCCAGTTCCTTGAGCGAGTCGATATTCG
>JAGCAN010000180.1 GCA_017652685.1 Oscillospiraceae bacterium | reverse complement strand
TGAAGTTCGATTACGCAGTTGAGGATTCTCCAAAGGCGTTCAGTTTTTTTGAACATCTGCCGGAACTTAATGTTCTGGTGTTTGACAGACCATGGAACAGAGAATGTGCTTTTCCGAATGAAAACTATCAAAGATGCGCCGATTGGGAGAGCATTTGCAGGATTGTTACAGGTGAGTGAGAAAGAGACGAGCAATAAGAATTCAAGTTTATGGGAAAGTCACAATGAACAGCACCCTACTTGTTAGTAGTATACCATACTGTCTAACAAATGGGGTGCTGTTCATTTTAATGAGCGGCTGTCGGGTTTTAAGTATAGAAGCGATAAGAGAACGGGAGACTGCCGGGTTCAGCCAGCGGGTTTTGCTTCACCTGACGTTGGGAACAGCGCTGCCCATACGCCCGGCCAGGCAATCCCGTCCGGGTCGAACCCCTCATCCGTCTGGAAGCTTCTCACAGCGCGCCTTGTCATGTCACCGTAGGAACCGTCCGGTGTGCCGATTGCATAGCCGAGTTCTTTCAGGCGGATCTGCAGCTGTCTGACTTCTTCGCCATACATGCCTTGCTGTAACGTGGTGCCATAGGCCTGCGTCTCCGTAAAGCTGCATCGTGTGCAGCTTCTCGTCCGGATGCCGGGCTCGTAATAGGTCGGCTCCTTTGTGATTTCCCATTCTCCGAAGACATGGCGGAGCAGGTCGATGGTCTGTGGCCAGGCGATCCCGTTTGCTGCAAGATCGATTCTGGCCTGAAAAGCCTCGACGGCTTCCCTGGTTTTTGCGCCGAACTGCCCATCTACATATCCGCTGTCGAGAAAGCCCTGCTCATGCAGCTGTGTCTGCAGCGCTTTCACTTCTTCACCGAAATCATACAGCTTCAGGGTACCGGGAGGATAGAAAGTCTCTGATTCGACCGTTCCGCACACACGGCAGGTGTGCTGACGCTCACCGGCGGAATGGTCCGTCGTCTCGCGGATGATGGTCCAGCCGCCCCAGGAGTGCGGGAGCCGGTCCATATCTTCCCAGAAGGTCTTCCCGCAGGTCAGGCAGGTATGATAGCGAAGGCCGGTGTATGTGCAGGTCGGCATTCGCGTGATGACCCACTGTGTGAATTTGTGGTGATGGCCGTAAAGCAGCGTCCACTCCAGCTTTCCGGTTTCGTAATTGTAGTCTACCCAGTAGATATTCCCGTCCTTCTCATAGATGGTCGGGAACGTTACGGCAAAGGCGGAAGCTGCCAGTGTCAGACAGAGAATGACAGCCAGAACCGCCGCAAGGAGTTTTCTGTGCATCGGTGCCTCCTTTCCAGCATACACGAGAGTTCTTTTTTATCATATTAGCATGCTTTCCCTTACTGCGCAAGTAGCATATTTTGTGTTTTTTCAGTTATTGTAAAAACAATAGGCGTCATATCTTGACAGCACTTCTTCAAAATGGTATTGTTTTTTCAGAAATCCCCACCAGCCTTTCAGAGCAGGTATCGGGGACAAAAATATCTATTATTTAAGGAGGAAGCTTTATGAAAAGAATTCTCGCAATCCTCATGGTTCTGAGCCTTTGTCTGAGCCTTTCGGCAGTGGCGGCAGCAGACGGGGCTTACACGCCCGGCACCTATTATGCAATAGAGGCAGGCCATGAGGATGGGGTGGTTGTCACTCTGACGGTGGATGAAAACAATATCACGGATGTTCAGATTGACGTCTCCCATGAGACGGCTGCTATCGGCGGCGTGGCAGGTCCGGCTCTTGTTGAGCAGGTTCTTGCAGCACAGGGCAGCGAGATCGACGGCGTTTCCGGAGCAACGGAGACAAGTGCTGCTGTTCGGCGTGCCGTGACGGCAGCTCTGGCTGAAGCAGCCGGCAAAGAAGTTTTCGGAGAGAAAACACCTGTTGCCGACGGTACTTATTCCGGCAAGGCACCTGGCTTCGGCCTCGTGAGCCAGATGGTGTGTGACGTCACGTTCGAAAACGGCATCATCAAGGCAATCAATGTAGTCGAAGAGAGTGATTCCCAGACGGGTGAGTGGTTTGCCAATGCTGAAGAGCTCCTGATTCCGCGCCTGCTGGAGAGTCAGTCTCTCGCGGTGGATGCTATCACCGGTGCAACGGCATCTTCGAACGGTATTAAGAACTGCGTCGGAAGGGCAATTAACGCGGCCGGCGGTGTGGCGGATGAGTGGTATACTCCGGTCGAAAAGTCAAAGGACATCGTGGAAATCCACGGCTATGATGTCGTTGTAGTCGGCCTCGGTGGTTCAGGTGTTCTGTCGTACTGTGCAGCAGCCAATGAAGGCGCCAGCGTTTTCGGTATTGAAGCGGCAGGCAAAATCGGCGGCAACTCCGTCTGTACCTACGGGCCGATGGCGCTCAACAGCGAATACCTTAAGAAGACCTTTACCAACGGGGAAGATTATATCAACGAAGATGATGTCTACAACACCTGGATTGAATACGTATAAAGTGAAGACAAGGCCGACATCATTGCAAAAGCCGTTTATACCTCCGGCGAAGCACTTGACTACTATGTAGATAACTTCGGCTTTGAATTTGCCGGTCTCGGCCTTCTCGGTTCCTTTGTGGTTCCTGAGTGGGATAAGGAGTGGTGCGTCTATTCTCCGGATCCTGAAACCGGATGGAATATCCTTGGGCCGAACAAAACCTTCCAGTTCCAGCGTGCTCTGGATATCGCGATGGAAAAGAATGAAAAGAACACCTACATGACTGAGCTCCGTGCCGAGCGGATGATCTTTGATCAGGACAATAAAGTCATCGGTGTTCAGGCAAAGTATTATGACGGTACCATTTATGAAATCTACGGGGATGCCATTATCCTTGCAACCGGTGGCTTTATGGGCAGCAACGAGATGATGCTTGACACCTTCGGCGCAACCGTCAATCCGATCGGCGATACGGTCAATGACGGTACCGGTATCCGTCTCGGTATTTCTGCTGGCGGCGCGACGTATATGATGAAGACGCTGCCAATGGTTCACATCTCCCAGGTTGCCAACCTCATCCGTACCGATGACCTGACAGCGGATCAGAAGGCAATCCTGAGCGCGCTTGCCTTGACCACGGATATGCCTATGGTCACAACCGAAGGCAAAGTCTGGGGCAACGCAAACCAGTCTGGCACGGTGGATGAAGATGTCAGTGTCGAAATCGTCTTTGCGCCTGACTTTATGTACTATAACATCTTCACGCAGGCTGATGTAGACAGGATTCGTACAGAAGGCCTTTCCGAAGCTCAGGCAGTTGCGACATCGCGCTTCCTCGATCAGGGAGGTACGCTTCCTGCAGCTGGAACGCCTGTTGCGGATATCGATGAGATTCTTTCCGTTGGCGAAGTTTACAACGATGTGCTTAAAGCCGGCAGCATTGCTGAACTGGCAGAAAAGATCGGCTGCGATGCAGATGTTCTCAGCGAGACGCTTGGTGGTGTCGAAACTGTTTATTATGCCATTCCATGCACCAGCTGGGGCTACGGTACGGTCGGTGGTCTGGATGTCGACGTGAACATGAATGTCCTCCGGGAAGACGGAACGCCGATTGAGAACCTCTTCGCGGTCGGGCAGGATTCCGAAGGAGTCTGCAATATCGACGGCAAGGCTTATACGCCGTGGGGCGGTCAGGCTCAGTCGTGGACGTTTGTTTCGGGCAAAATTGCGGGTGCTGCAGCAGCGGCTGTCGCAAAAGCTGATGATGCTCCGAGTTATAAGCTTATTGAAACTACCGTGCCCTCCACCTTCCGCGATGGGGCAAAAATACCCACTTACATTACGATTCCCGGAGATTATGCCGGCGAGGAGACAGGTCTTGTTGTGATGATTCACGGACACGGTGGCAATCACAACGAGTGGGGCGGCTATGACCCGATTTCCAACGGCATTGCAGAGAACGGCAAGATCGTCGTCACGCTTGACTTCCCGGGCTGCGGCGCAAGTGAGGAATCCTTCCAGCTTAACACACTTACCAACATGAAGAACGATGTTCTCGATGTCATCAACTATATCAAAGCCAACTATTCCATCAACGAAGTCGGTGGATTCGGCTATTCGATGGGCGGCCGCATTATTCTCGAGATGATTGCGGAGGATATGGCAAAGTTTGATTCCCTCGTCTTTGTCGCTCCTGCTGAAGACACCGAAAACATGAAGGATCTGTTCGGCGGTGCAGATGCATGGGAAGAGATGGATCAGAAGGCACATGAAAACGGATATGTGGATTACACCACTATCTACGGTCAGGAACAGCAGCTCAGCAAAGAGTGGTTTGATGACCTCTACAGGTATATGGATGGCCTTGCCGAAGCTGCTGCCGCGAAATATGACGGCCCTGCCATTGTTATCTACGCAACAGATGATGAGGCAGTTGCACCGGAAGTTTCTCAGGCTGTAGCCGATGCTTTCGGCTGTCCGGTTTTCAACACTTACACTGCAGGTCACTCCTACAGTTTCTACAATGACGATCCTGATGTCGTCCACACCGTAAATGACAATACTGTTGCCTTCTTCACAGATGCGCAAACAGTACTTGCCGCAGCAGCATAAGGAAATTTAAGGCTGCTAAACACACATAAAACCCCTGTATCCGGGAAAGCACTTCCGGATACAGGGGTTTTCTCATATCAGCCAAGGCGTAACTAACAAAAAAGCCTTGAAACGATACCATTTCAAAGCTTTTCTGAAGTGGACTTGAAGGGGATCGAACCCTCGAACCTCACGGATGCGAACCGTGCGCTCTCCCAGCTGAGCTACAAGCCCATAGTTTTTTTATTTTTTGACAGCTTGATTATTATATCATAAATTTCCGGAATGTAAAGAAAAATTTTGAGTTTACAAATTTTTCATTGCCATTCAGGCCTGTTTGTAGTAGAATACACGCAAGGCTTTTGACAAGGCTGCACTAGTCGGGGAGCCAGCGGTGCCCTGTAACCTGCAATCCGCT